>CAMCPF010000013.1 GCA_945876515.1 Candidatus Kuenenia stuttgartensis | reverse complement strand
GTGGAACGTGATCCGCCAGGCGTGGAGGGCGATCGCCTCGGAGTTGGCGGCGCCCAGCGGGCTGCCGCCGTAGAGCGTGTCGCCGACGACGGGCAGGCCGCGGCTGGCGGCCTGCACCCGCAGTTGGTGCATCCGGCCGGTGAGGGGCTCGAGCTGCAGCAGAAGCGTTCCGACGTCGGGGAGCATGGGCACGCCGGCGGACAGCGGGTCCGCGACGGCCGTGGGCAGCACGCGGCCCGTGGTCACCGCCTCGCGGCCGTCGGCGGTTCCCTCGGACACGATCTCGGCCTGGGGCTCGTCGGGTAGCTTGCGGATCGTGTCGCGCCATTCGAATGAAACGCCGCGAGGGAGCGTGCCGGTCGCCGGGGGAGTCACGATCGCCAGGTAGGTCTTGCGGATCTCCCGCCGCTCGAACTGCCGGGAGAGCTGCCGGGCCGCGCGGGGCGTGGTCGCGAGCAGGAGCACGCCCGACACCGCCCGATCGAGCCGGTGGGGGACTCCCAAGAAGCCACCTGGATGGCGGCGGTGACCAGCGGATTGGGCCGCGGCCACCGCCACGCCAAACAGCCGCTCCCGCACGAGCGACTCCACCGACGGGATGCCCGCGGGTGCCTGGGTGGCGAGCCCGGCCGGCTTGGCGACGGCGAGCACGCCGCCGGAGTCGTGGAGGATGGCGAGGTCCATGGGCGGTGATTGGAGGCGGAGGCACGGAATCGAGTGGCCGAGAGTATCCTACGGCCGTGAACCCGATCGCGATCTCCCGCTGGCTTGCCCGCAACGTGCAGGGCCTCCGCTTCGGGCCGCCGACTGCCTGCGTCTACAACCCGCTGGTGTACGCCCGCCGACCGCACGAGGCGTATCTCGCCCGCTATGCGAAGCCGGGCGTGGATACGCTCCTGATCGGCATGAACCCGGGCCCGTGGGGCATGGCGCAGACCGGAGTGCCGTTTGGCGAGGTCGGCCTGGTGCGGGAGTTTCTGCGGATCGAGGAGCCGGTCGGCCGGCCGAAGGTCGTGCATCCCAAGCGGCCGATCGAAGGCTTTGCCTGCGGGCGAAGCGAGGTGAGCGGGAGGCGATTCTGGGGCTGGGCGCGGGACCGTTACGGCACTGCGGACCGGTTCGCCGAACGCTTCTTCGTCGTCAACTACTGCCCGCTCGTGTTCATGGAGGCGTCGGGCGCGAACCGCACGCCCGACAAGCTCCCGGCCGCGGAACGGGAGCCGCTCTTCGAACTCTGTGACGAGGCCCTCCGCCGGCTGGTCGAGTGGTGCGGCCCTCAGCGGGTCGTCGGTGTGGGCGGGTTCGCCGCCGGGCGGGCCGCCGAAGCCCTCAGAAGCGGATCGCCACCGATCGGCACGATCCTGCACCCGAGCCCGGCGAGCCCCGCCGCCAACCGCGGCTGGGCCAGCCAGGCGGAGCGGCAACTGCGGGCGCTCGGGGTCCGGATTCCGGGCGCCGGGAACCCCACGAGGCAGCCGCGGCGGTGACCGGCCTTGGTAGCGCGGGCCGCTGGTTCTCCGCGGGCCGAGCTTTCGCGCACAATCACGATGTGCGGCGAGCAGCATCCGCTGCGAACCGTGGCCCGCGAGGTGCATGACATGGCCCAACTCTACTTCTATTACTCGGCGATGAACGCCGGCAAGAGCACGACGCTCCTGCAGTCGGCGCACAACTACCGGGAGCGGGGTATGGAGGCGCTGCTCTACACGCCGGCCATCGACACCCGGGCCGGCGATCCGCGGATCCACTCCCGGATCGGGATTTCCGCCGCCGCGATCGCCTTCGGCACGGAGTACGATTTTTTCACCGCCGTCCGCGAGCGGCAGCAGGCCGGGCCGGTGCACTGCCTGCTCGTGGACGAGGCCCAGTTTCTCACGCCGCAGCAGGTGCTCCAGCTGACGCTCGTCTGCGACCGGCTCTCGATCCCGGTGCTCTGCTACGGCATCCGGACCGACTTCCGGGGCGAGCCGTTCGAGGGGAGCAAGTATCTGCTGGCCTGGGCCGACAACATCGTCGAGATCAAGACGATCTGCCGGAGCGGTAAAAAGGCCACGATGAACGCCCGGCTCGACGAGCAGGGCAACCGCGTCACCGAGGGCGCTCAGATCGACATCGGCCATCACTACGAAGCCATGAGCCGCAGAGAGTTTCGCCTCGACGAAGTCTCGCCGGTGGCCTGGAGGCCGCGGGGCTGATGGGCCGCCGGCGGCTCAGCCGAGGGCCGCCACGGCGGCGAGCACTTCCCGCTCGTGACCCTGCGGCTTCACGCTGGTGAACGCCTTGGCGATCCGGCCGGAGGCGTCGATCACGAAGGTGCTCCGGGCGATGCCCATAAAGCTCTTGCCGTACATACTCTTCGCCCGCCAGGCGCCGTACTTCGCCGCGATCGCGTGGTCTTCATCGGCCAAGAGCGTGAACGGCAGTCCGTGCTTCTGCCGGAACTTCACGTGGCTGCGCGGCGAGTCGGGGCTGACGCCGAGCACCACCGCCTTGTGCCGCCCGAACTGCGTGTGGGCGTCGCGGAAGCCGCAGGCCTCGACGGTGCATCCGGGTGTGTCGTCCTTGGGGTAGAAGTAGAGGACCACCGGCCGGCCCTTGAACGAAGACAGTTTCACCGCCGACCCGTCGTGGGCCACAGCCGTGAAGTCGGCCGCCTTGGAACCCTCGCGTGGCCAAGCCGGTTCGGTCGCCTTCGGGGCCGCGGGCTGCTTGGCGGCGGCCGGCTTCTTCGGGGCGGCCTTCTTCACGGCCGGTTATTTCGCTGCCGGCTTCGTCCCGGGCTCCGCCGGCTTGGTCGGTCGCTTTGCGGCGGTAGCCTTGCCGGCGGACTTGGCGGTGAGCTTGGCGGTGAGCTTGGCGGTGAGCTTTTTCTTGGCCATGACGGGCGGGCTCCGGGGAGGGCTGGATGAACTGCCGCGAAGTTCTATCAGGTTGGCGAGCTGCCGCGAACCGCGGTCGTTCCACCGACGCTGCCGGTCGTGCCGCCTGGGCAACGCGGGGGAAAGCCGGCGGATCGGGGGAGGAAAGGCGGTCTGTCGGAAGACTGCCGACGAAGCTGGTCGCTCGGGCTCGACCTGGTGCTCCGGGCAACTTGGGCGCAGGCCATCGTGCGGCGGTGTCGCACGCTCGCCCGGCCGGCCGATTTCTCCACCGTTCGGGGCCATGTGGCCTGCAGCTGCAGCCGGACTCAGGCATCAGGAGACCGCCGATGCGATCGGTGATCACGCTCAGCCTCGTCGCGTTGTTTGGCCTGGGTGCCGCGGCCGATGCCGCTGCCGCCTGGCCGTTTCGCCAGGTCTGGGAGCGCCGCAAGGCCGAGCTCTACTCGCAGCTTTCGCGGGATGTCACCAGGAAGGTGAACGCCCGGGTCGCAGCTGCGAAGCAGGAACTCGAGGAATCGCTGAAAGCTCAGGTCGCCGCGGAATCGACCAAGCTGGAGGAGCAGCTGAAGGCTGAATCGGCGGAACGAGAGAACTTCTTTGCCGCGGAGTTCGACAAGCTCGACGCTCGCGTGGAGAAGACGATCGACGAGAAGGCCGCGGCGCTCGGCGCCCGGCTCGAGAAGGCACAGCAGGAGCGAGACCAGGCCCTGGCGGCCGAGACAAAGCGGCTCGCGGAGGCTGCCGAGGGCCAGTCGAAGAAGATGGCCGAGGCCGTCGAGGCTCAGTCCAAGAGGATCATCGAGTCTGGCGACGCGATCCGCAAGGAAGCGCTTGCGAAGATCGAAACGGAGATGCGGCGAGTCGAGCAGCAGTCGGCGGCGGACGTCGAGAAACTTCTGGCGGCGACCAGCCAGCGGATCGACGGCGAACTGCAACAACTCGATGCCGAGATGGCCAAGCTCAAGGCCAGCCTCGACGAGCGGCTGGCGGCGCTCAACAAGCGGCTCGATGCGGAGCGGGCTGCGGCCGGACAGGCGAAGCCTCCGGCCGCGACGGAGCCGGAGAAGCCCGAGGCGGACGCCGGCCCCGAGGCCGACGACGGCGGCACGAACTGACGGCAGGCGGGCGACGCTCCGGAAGCGGCCCACCGCGCATGGCCCGCGTGAGCCCGGTCACGGCCTCACCGCGGCGGGGCCTTGAGGAACGAGAACGGCTCGGCGGGGCGGAAGGCGGCCGATGCATCGCCGCTGTAGGTCTCGCCGCCCTTGAGGGGCAGCCGCTTGACCGGGGCACCGGCCGTGAAGTCGCATTGGTCGAGCGGTACCCAAAACACCGTCGGGCTGGTCGCGGAGTCGTAATACAGCACGCGATCCTTCTGGTCATGAACCGTCCGCCAGATGGTGCTGGCCACGTTCGGCTCGCCGGGCGTCGAGATGCCGAGCGGCGCCGAGGCGTTGCGGATCACGCTGAACACGGAGGCGATGGCCTTCGGGCCGGTGACCTCCTTCGGGATCGCGTTGATGTAGAAGCTCGCCCGCACGAACCGGTCGCTCGCCCGGATCGTCCCGGGGAGCATCACGTCGCCACCGACCTCCTTCCAGTAGGCGTTCAGGGCGAGTTGCTGGTCATACGGCGGCGAGTTGGTCATCACGGTGTAGTCCCGGCCGTGGTGGATCGTGAGGCGGCCGCCGAGATACTCGAGGATCGCCGAGTCCCCCGACGGATCGGAGATGGCCAGATGGCCGACGCCGGGGTCACCGTTGGGGAGCACCGGTGCGATGATCGTGAACGGCTCCTTCTCGAGAGCGGTCACCGCCTCGGCGACCGTCGCGTAGGAATCGAGCACATACTGCGCCCAGCCGCCGATCGACAGATTCGGCCGCCCCGCCACGGGCGTGCCGTAGTCACTCTCCGCCAGGTAGAGGAGGTTTGCCACGAGGCCCTTCTCGTTCATGCCGCAGGCGGTGGCGACGCCATAGAAGCTCACGCCGACGGAGCCGTGCGTGGACGTCCACTCGAGACTGCCCGGCCCGGCGTTCCCCTGCCGCTTCAGGCCCTTGGGAAAGATCCAGAGTTCCGACCCCGGATCCTCCACCCAGTCCATCGAGCGGCCGACCACGACCCTGCCGTCGGCGAAGACCCGCAGGCAGCGGGTGCAGGCAGTCGCCGGCATCGCCGCGAGCAGGCCGGCGGCCAGGGCCATCGCAATGACGGGGCGGAGCCGGTCGGGCACAGATCGAGGCATCGTGGAAGCCATGAGGCGGATCCTGGCAGGGGCGGAGGACTGAGCGACGAGGTGGCCTGACTCGTCGGTGGAGAAAAATCGACCCAGCTTTGCGAGAGGCGCACAGCGGTAGCCAAAGCAAGTCGGGGCGACACGATTCGAACGTGCGACCTCTACGTCCCGAACGTAGCGCTCTAGCCAGGCTGAGCTACGCCCCGAGCGGTGCGGCTGGGGCCGGAAGGATCCAGCCTCCGGCCGCACACGGGAAGTGGCCGAATCCTACCCGTGGGAGGATCAACGGGCAACGGCAGCCGGTTTCGGCCGCGGGTCGCCTCATTCCACCGTCACGCTCTTGGCCAGATTTCGCGGCTGATCCACGTCGCAGCCGCGGTTGACCGCGATCTGGTAGGCGAGCAACTGTAACGGGATCACCGCCAGCAGGGGCGACAGGGCGTCGAGCGTCTCCGGAATCTCGATCACGAACTCCGCCAGCCGCTTGACCTCGTGCTGCCCGGGCGTGGTCACCGCGATCACCCGCCCCTGCCGGGCCTTCACCTCTTCGATGTTGGCCAGCATCTTGTCGCTGGTGTGGGCCGTGGCCGCGATCACCACCACGGGCATCAGCCGGTCGATCAGCGCGATCGGCCCGTGCTTCATCTCCGCGGCCGGATAGCCCTCGGCATGGATGTAGGAGATCTCCTTCAGCTTGAGAGCGCCTTCGAGGGCGACCGGGAAGTTGAACGAGCGGCCCAGGTAGAGGAAGTTCGGGGCGTAGGTGAACCGGTCGGCGAGCATCTTGATCGCCGCCTCCTGCGCCAGGATGGCGGCGATCTTGGCAGGGATGGCGGCGAGTTCGTCGGCCAGGGTCGCCGCCCCCTCGCGGTCGATCGTGCCTCGCCGGTGGGCCAGGGCCAACGCCAGAAGCACGAGCGCCGTGACCTGAGCGGTGAACGCCTTGGTGGAGGCGACGCCGATCTCCGGGCCGGCGTGGGTGTAGACGCCGGCGTCGGTCTCACGGGCGAGCGTTGACCCGACCACATTGCAGATGCCGAGCGACAACGCCCCGCGGGCCTTGGCCTCCCGCAGGGCCGCGATCGTGTCGGCCGTCTCGCCGCTCTGAGAGATCGCCAGCAGCGCGTCATGATCACCGAGCAGCGGCTCGCGGTAGCGAAACTCCGAGGCATACTCCACCTCGACCGGCAGCCGGGCCAGGTGTTCGATCAGGTATTCGCCTACGAGGCCCGAGTGCCAGCTCGTGCCGCAGGCGGCGATCGTGAGCTTGGGCGCCTGCGCGATCCGGTCGAGCACGGTGGAAAGGCCGCCGAGCTGCACGCCGCCCCCGGGCAGCAGCCGCCCGCGGAGGCAGTCGGCGATGGCCCGCGGCTGCTCGTGGATCTCCTTGAGCATGAAGTGCGGGTAGCCCCCCTTCTCGATCGCGTCGAGGGAGAGGGCGAGTTCGTGCACCTCCTTGGTGAGCGGCACGTCGTCAATCGTGCGAACCTCGCAGGTGCCCGGGCCGATCACGGCCAGCTCGCCGTCGTCGAGGTAGACGACCTTGTTGGTGTATTCGACGATCGGCGTGGCGTCGGAGGCCACGAACGACTCCCCCGCGCCGAGGCCGACGAGCAGCGGGGAGCCGCGGCGGGCCACGTACAGCCGGCCGGGCTCGGTCGCATGCACGATCGCCAGGCCATACGTGCCCGTCACCTGCCGCAGGGCCAGGCGGATCGCGGCCTCGAACGAGAGCGTCGGATCGGAGGCCAGGATCTCCTCGATCAGCTGGACCACCACCTCGGAGTCGGTCTGGCTCTGGAAGGTGCGACCCTTGGCGGTGAGGGTCTGCTTGAGGGCGGTGTAGTTCTCGATGATCCCGTTGTGCACCAGGGCGATCCTGCCCGACTGGCTGAGATGGGGGTGGGCGTTGGTGTCGTCGGGCGGGCCGTGCGTGGCCCAGCGGGTGTGGCCGATCCCGAGCGTGCCGGTCGGCGGGGCGACGGCGATCCGGTTCTCCAGGTCGCGGACCTTGCCGGCGCACTTGGCGACGTGGAGACCGCCGTTCAAGACGGCGATCCCGGCCGAATCGTAGCCGCGGTACTCCAGCCGGCCGAGACCCTTGAGGAGAATCTCCCGACAGTCACGGGATCCGACGTAGCCGACGATGCCGCACATTCCGTTGCCTTGGTCTCGGGGCGAGGTGTCACGATTCCCTTCGCGACTTCAGCGGCTATCCTACCCGCGCCCGGCACGCTGACCTCGTGACGGCGGGTTCGTGATGGCCAACGGGTGCTGTAACAGCAGGTTGTGATGCGCGTTCCGCACGTGGTTCTGTTCGAGGATGCGGCGGCCGCCCATCTCCAGCCGCTCACGCTCACGCGGCCGGTCTCCGATCTGCGGGTGGGCCTGCTCACGATCCGCGAGCGGTGGGAGCGGGCCCTGGGCATCGGCGGCGTGGCGACTCCGCTGCGGCCAGATCTCAGAGGGCTGTTTCCGGCTCCGCCGCGGCGGCCCGGCGGCGCAGTCTGGATCAACGCCCGCTATCTGCCTTCGCCCGAACTCGTCGCGGCGATCGGCAAGCGGGGCTTCGGCCACCTTCGCTCGGGCGACGACCTCGTGGCGGCCGAGGCCACGGCCGCCGAGTCGGCCGCGTGGCTCGCCACGGGAGAGCCCCAGCCGCGCGGCCGCGGACGGCGGTTGGCCGGCGAGCCGGTGCGGCTGATGTATCCCTGGGACATCTCCCGCCTGGCAGCCGATGCGATCCGCGCGGAATCGTCGGTCGTCGGCTGGCAGCCCGGCCGCGGCGCCGGCTGCAGCGCCGCCGCGCTCGTCGACCGGCCCGAGCGGCTCTTCATGCACCCGACCGCGGTCATCGAGCCCGGCGCGATCCTCGTGGCCGAGGAGGGGCCGGTCCTGCTCGACCAGGAGGCGCGGGTGATGGCCGGGGCGATGCTCCGCGGGCCGGTCGCGGTGGGCCGCGGGGCGACGGTGCGGATGGGTGCGCGGATCTACGGCGGAACGGTGGTCGGGCCACACTGCAAGGTGGGGGGTGAGGTCGCCGCCACGGTGTTTCACTCCTACTCCAATAAGGCCCACGAGGGCTACGTGGGCAACTCGGTCTTCGGCCAGTGGGTGAATCTCGGCGCCGACACCACCGCCTCGAACCTCAAAATGACCTACGGCACGGTCAAGATGCTCGACTGGCCCACGGGCATGGAGATCGACACGGGCGAGCAGTTCGTGGGCGCGATCATGGCCGACCACTGCAAGACGGGGATCAACACGATGCTCAACACCGGCACGGTCTGCGGCGTCTCCTCGATCATCCTCGGAGCGGGCTTCCCCGCCCGCGCGATCCAGTCGTTCAAGTGGGTGCAGCCCTGGGCGATCACCGACTACCGGCTCGACAAGGCCCTGCTCGACATGGAGCGGATGATGGCCCGCCGCAGCGTCGCCCTCACGCCCGCCTACCGCCGGATGATGACGGCGATCTACGAGCTAGGACGGGGGAATGTGCACCAGTAGGCCGCGCGGCAGCGGGTCACTCCGCCGCCGAGACGCACACCAGCTCGCGGTCGTTGCGGGCGTAGATGCACCTGTTGGCGAAGGCCGGGTGGCTCCACACCACCTCGCGTCCGAAGCACTCGTTGGTCGGATCGAGTAGGTGCATCCGCCCGAGCTCCTCGTATTTCTCGCGGCTGAGATTCGCCAGGATCAGGTCGCCGGTCTCGGAGAAGAGCCAGGTGCGCGTGCCGTCGCCCGGCGGATCCTGCCGCACGAGAAACGCCGTGCCGTGCCGGCTCCGCCGCTCGCCGCCGGTGGTGGGCGCGAGCGTTTCCCAGAGCCGCTCGCCGGTGGCGAGATCCACGGCCGTGAGGTTGCTCGTGAAGCAGTCGCAGCCGTAGATCGTCTGCCCGGAGATGAAGGGGGTGCTGTTGGCGCAGTAGACGGCCGTCTTGGGGCCGCCCGCCCAGACGAGGGTCGGTGCCGAGCCATCGGCGGGGAGGCGAAAGAGCGCGCCCACCGCGCCGATCCCGCTGGCGAAGAGCACCCGGCCGGTGGGTGTGTCGGCCACCTGCGGGGCCATGATCGACATTCCGTAGTCGGGCTTGAGCGGCTGCGACCAGAGGACGCGGCCGGTCACCGGCTCGAGCGCATTGAGCTTGTCGGCGTCCCAGATCACGAGCTGCCGGGCGCCGGCCACCTCGATCATGGTGGGCGGGCAGTAGCCGCTCTCGCTGGCCGAGAGGGCCCGCCATTTTTCGTCGCCCGTTCGCCGGTCGAAGGCCACGGCCACGCTCCCCTCGCCACCGACGAGGCAGATGAGCAACTCTCCCTCCACGAGCGGATGGCCGCAGAAGCCCCAGAGCGGCGTCGGGGCGGCATAGTCCCGCTTGAAGTCCTTGGCCCAGACCACGCGGCCGGTCTCGGCGTCGAGGCAGGTGAGGTTGCCCTCCGCGCCGAGCGCATAGACCAGGCCGTCGGCCACCGTGGGCGTGCACCGCGGGCCGGAGGCGTAGGAGATCGCATAGGGGCACTCGTATTCGTGCTTCCAGAGCAGCTTGCCCGTGGCGGCGTCGAGGCAGAGGACCCGCTCACGGCCGATGACTTCCGTGCGGTCGTTGGGGCTGTTGGCGAGCTCCCCCTCGGGCCGTTCGTAATCCATGAGATAGACGCGGCCTTGGGCCACGGCCGGCCCGGAGTAGCCGCCATTCACCGGCACTCGCCACTTCACCGGCAGGCCGCCGGCAGGAATACCCTGCACGAGCCCCTGCTCCCGCCAGACGCCGTCCCGCCGCGGCCCCATCCACTGCGGCCAGTCGTCACCGCGGGCGGGGGCGCCAAAGCAGAAGGCCCAGGCAGCAAGGCTGATCGAAACCGTGAGGATTGCGGTGCCAGGGGTGGTCGTGATGCTGGGGGTGGAGAGTGATCGCATCGTGATAGCCCCTGGCGAGGTGAAGAAACGATGAATGGTCAGGATCCGACGGCAGGAATGGCGGTCTCGGCCAGCCACGCGGCAAACTCATCCGCTGTGATGTCACCGGCGGCGAGTTGGAGAGTTTTCAGCGTGGCGGATTCCTCCGTCGCCGTGAACCGGAAGCCGTTCGATTCGAGGAACAATGCGGCGGCCAGAAAACTGCTGCGCTTGTTGCCATCGAAGAAGGGGTGGTTCTTGACGATGCCGTGCGCGTAGGCGGCCGCCAGGTTGAACATGCTCGGCTGCTCGTAGGCGAACAGATGCTTGGGGCGAGCGAGTGCGGAGAGCAACAAGCCGCGGTCCCTCAGGCCGGACGCCCCGCCGAACCGCGCCAGGAGTTTCTCGTGGAAGGAGAGGCAATCCTCCTCCTCCACCCAGACCGGCTCGCTCATTTGGCGAGTTCGCCCAGCGCGTTGCGGTAGCGCTGGATGAGGTCGTCGGCGATGGCTGCCTTCTCGGCAAAGCCGGGGCGGCGGGCTGAGAGCCGGACCGAGCCTTCGGCGGCCTCAGTGAGAAACAGCGCGTCGCCCTCACGGACGTTGAGGAGTGCGAGCGCCTCGGTCGGAATGATCACTCCGAGCGAGTTGCCGACACGACGGATCTTCAGTTCAAGCGTCATGTTATAACTCTAGTTGCAACACTCACGCTAGTCAATTCGTGGACTCGTGCAACGCCTGTCAGCCGGCCGTGGTGGCCATCTGCGGCAGGTCGGTGCCGACGTCGATCCCGTCGGGTCGCCAGTCGACGAGCTCGAGTTCGGCGGAACGCCGGCCCTGAAACTCGTTGATCTTCGGCTTGAAGGCGACATGGAAGGGCTGGCCCGGCGGCGGCAGGTGCGGGAGCCAGTCGGCGCCACCGAAGGCCACGCCGCGGATCTTCGTGCCATGCTGCACGAGCCGCATCGAGAGGTGACGACCGCCGCCGCCGATCGTCCGCGGCGGCTCCGCGAGCGCTACCCGCGAGGCGCACAAGATCGGCCGGCGGTTGCCCTGACCGAACGGGGCCAGCTGCTCGATCTGCTCGACCGCATGGAGCGAGAGCCCGGCCAGCGTCGTCTCGCCGTCGAGTGAGAGCTGGGCCCGGCAAAGTTCGGCCGGCATCCGTGCGGCCACCTCCGCCAGGAAGGCCTCACGAAACTCCGCGATCCGATTCTCTTCCACCCGCAGACCCGCCGCCGCCGCGTGGCCGCCGCAGGTGAGGAGCAGCTCGCGGCAGGGCATCAGCGCCGCGTGTACGTCGAAGCCCGGCACGCTCCGCACGCTCCCCGAGGCGGGGAGCCCCTCGTGGGCCCCCTGGGCGATCACCACGACCGGCCGGTGAAACCGTTCGGCCAGCCGCCCCGCCACGATCCCCACGATTCCCGCATTCCAGCCGCGGTCGGCCAGCACCAGGGCCGCGTCACGCTCGGGATCGAACTGCTCCAGGGCCTGCTTCGTGGCGGCGAGGAGAATGCTCCGCTCCTCCGTCTCGCGGCGGGTGTTGAGTTCGTGCACATAGCTCGCCAGGCTCTCGGCCCGGGCCACGTCGGCCGTGGTCAAAAGCTCGATTCCCTTGGCCGCCTCGCCGAACCGGCCCGCCGCGTTGAGCCGCGGGGCCAGGCGGAAGGCCACGTCCTCGCTCTCGAGCGCCCGCTTCTCGTGCAGGCTTGCGAGCTCCAGCAGCTTGGCGAGCCCCGGCCCACCCCGCTGCCGCAGGCACTCGAGGCCACGGCGCACGATGATCCGGTTCTCGTCCACCAGCGGCACGACGTCGGCCACGGTGCCGAGCGTGGCCAGGCCGATCCCCCGGAGGAGCATCTCGCGGAGCCGGGGCGTGACCTGCTTCGAACCGCTCGCCCGCGTGGCGATCGCCCAGGCGAGTTTGAAGGCCACACCCGCGCCGCACAGTTCGCCGAAGGGGTAGGCCGTGCCCGGCAGCCGCGGGTGCACCAGCACATCGGCCGCGGGCAGGGTGTCGGCGAAGGAATGATGGTCGGTGATGATCAACTCCAGCCCGAGCTGCTTCGCCCGCGCCGCCTCGGCCACGCTCGCGATCCCGCAGTCCACCGTGACCACGAGGCTCGCCCCCTCGGCCGCGAGCTTTTCGATCGCCTCGGGGTTGAGGCCGTAGCCCTCCTCGAACCGGTTGGGCACATACCAGCGGGGATTCGCGTCGAGCGCCTCGAGGCAGCCCACGAGGATCGCCGTGGCGGTCATGCCGTCGGCGTCGTAGTCGCCGTAGACCACGATCTGACGGCCGGCCCGCACGGCCGCCAGGATCCGGTCGGCCGCCTCGGGCACGCCGGGCAGCATCTCGGGATCGCGGAGGTCGGTGAGGTTGCCCGAGAGAAAGGCCTTCACGTCGGCTGGCTGGGTCACGCCCCGGTCAGCCAGCAGCGCCGCCACGATGCTCGGCACCCCGGCGGCCCGCTCGAGCGCCGCCACGGCCGACGCGTCGGGGATGCGGACATGCCAGCGTTTCGGCATTGGGCAGACTCCTTTCCTCTGGGTGCCGAGTATACCGGGGCTGTGGGCCGCTATATTGTCGGCCTCATGTGCGGCCCGCCGGCCGCATGCCGGAGGTCCATCATGCCGCTCGCCGACATCCCGCTTCCCGTGTTGGCCCAGAAGCCGAAGCGCGACACCGTGCCCAAGGACAAGGTGCTCTGCGAATACTGCACGGCCAAGTGCTGCCGCTACTTCGCCCTCCCGCTCGAGACGCCCACGACCCGCGAGGAGTTCGAATACATCCGCTGGTTCCTCCTCCACGACCACGCCACCGTGTTCACCGAGGAGGGGGAGTGGTACGTCTGCGTGCACACCGTCTGCAAGCACCTCCAGGACGACCACCGGTGCGGCATCTACGAGACCCGCCCGCAGATCTGCCGGGAGTACACCACCGACGACTGCGAGTACGAGGACGACTGGGTCTACGACCAGTATTTCGAGACGCCCGAGCAGGTGGTGGAATACATGGACGCGGTCCTCGGCCCCGGCGGCGAGACGATCGGCGATGGCCGCCGGAAGAAGAACCGCGACCAGTCGATCCGCGGCCCCAAACCGCCGCTGCTGCAGATCCTGTGATGATCCAGCCCCGCACGCTCAAAGGCTTTCGCGACCACCTCCCGGCCCAGGCCCTCGCCCGCGAGCGGGTGCTCGACGTGGCCCGCCGCGTCTACCGCTCCTACGGCTTCGCGCCGATCGATACGCCGGCGCTGGAATACCTCGAAGTCCTCACCGGCAAGGGGAGCGAGGAGACCGACAAGCAGCTCTACCGGTTCACCGACCACGGCGGCCGCGAGGTGGGCATGCGGTTCGACCTGACCGTGCCCTTCGCCCGGTTCGCCGCCCAGCACGTCAACGAGCTCGGGCTGCCCTTCAAGCGGTATCACATGGCCACGGTCTGGCGGGGCGAGAACACCCAGCGCGGCCGGTACCGCGAGTTCATGCAGTGCGATTTCGACACGATCGGGACCACCAGCCCGGTGGCCGACCTGGAGATGGTGCTCGTCGTCCACGATCTCCTGGCGGCGATCGGCGTGGAGCGGTTCACGATCCGTGTCAACAACCGCCGCGTGCTTGGTGGCGTGCTCGGGCGGCTCGGGCTGGCCGCCCAAGCCACCGGCGTGCTTCGCAGCCTCGACAAGCTCGGCAAGGCGAGCCCCGAGGCGGTGGCGGCCGAGCTCGCGGCACAGGGCGTGGCCGAGTCGGCCGCGGCCACGCTCCTGGAAATGGCCGCGCTATCAGGCCCGGCCGAGCAGGTGCTCGGGCGGCTCGCCGAACTCGTTGGCGAGGAGGGGCCGGGCGCGGCGGGCGTGGCAGCGCTGCGGGGAATCATCGCCGGCGCCGCGGCCGCGGGCGTGCCGGCCGGTCGCGTGGTGATCGATCCGGGCATCGCCCGCGGGCTCGATTACTACACCGGGATCGTGCTCGAGAGCTTCCTCGACGACCTGCCGAGCCTCGGCAGCATCTGCTCGGGCGGCCGCTACGACGACCTCGCGGGCCTCTACACGAAGCAGCCCTTGCCGGGCGTGGGCGCGTCGCTGGGCATCGATCGGTTGCTCGCCGGCCTCGAGGAACTGGGGCAGGGGGGCGGCCCCGAGACGCCTGCCCAGGTGTTTTTGGCCCACTTCGATGCCGCCCATCTCGCGGATTACCTGCGGATCGCCGCGGCCCTGCGGCGGGCCGGCCTCGCGGTCGAGTTCTTTCCCGAGCCCAAGAAGCTCGGGCAGCAGCTCAAGCTCGCGAGCAAGCGGGGCATTCCCGCCGCGCTCGTGATCGGCGGCGACGAGTTTGCCGCGGGTACGGCCCAGCTCAAAAACAT
This sequence comes from Candidatus Kuenenia stuttgartensis, assembly GCA_945876515.1. GTDB lineage: Bacteria > Planctomycetota > Planctomycetia > Pirellulales > UBA1268 > QWPN01. The sequence goes on along the minus strand of CAMCPF010000013.1, from coordinate 5,357 downwards.
GGCCGCCGAGACGGCCACGACGGTCGCCTGGCACGGCGACGAGCAGATACTCCTGGCGGCGGTGCGGGCACTGCTGGCGACTCGCGGCTGATTGCCGACCGCCGGAACCGCCCGGCCCGGTCACTCGCGGTCGGTGAACTTCCGCTCGAGCCGGCCCAGTTCGGCGGCCACCCCGGCCGCGTCCTCCGGCCGGTCCTCCTTGCGGTGGGCCATCAGCCGCATCACGAGGTCGCAGACCTCGGGTGGGATCCGCGGCGCCGCCTTCGCGAGCGGCACGGGCGTGCCCTTGGCGATCGAGGCCAGCATCGACACCATCGACGTGCCCTCGAACGGCAGCCGGCCGGCGAGCAGTTCGTAGAGCATCACCCCGAGCCCGAACAAATCACTCTTGGCGTCGAGTGACTCCTCCCCGATCCGTTCCGGCGGCATGTAGGCGGGCGTGCCCACCACAGTGCCCTCGACGGTCAGCTTGGCGGAGTCGTCCGCCGCGGCGCGGGCCAGGCCGAAGTCGATGATCCGCACGCTCCGGCGCGGGCCCTCCAGGAACACGTTGTCGGGCTTGATGTCGCGATGGACGAGGCCGCGGGCGTGGGCGGCGGCCAGCCCCTCGGCGATCTCGCGGCCGATCCGGAGCGTCTCGGCCAGCGGCAGGGCGCCGGCCGCGGCCCGGTGGGCGCCGAGCGTCTGGCCGTCGAGGAGTTGCATCACGATGTAGGGCAGCCCCGCGTGCTCGCCGACCGAGTGGATCGTGAGCACGTGCGGGTGTTCGACGGCCGCGGCGGCCCGCCCCTCGCGGAGGAATCGCTGGCGGGCACCGGGATCGCGGGCCCGCTGCCGATTCATGACCTTGATCGCCACGCGGCGGTCGAGCCGCTCGTCGTGGGCGAGGTAGACGCGGCCCATCGCGCCGGCGCCGACCAGCCCCAGGATGCGATGGCCGCCGATCTGCTCCGGCACCGGATCGTCCGCCACGCCGCCGTCGTCCGGGAGCAGGCCCGGGTCGGTATCCATTGCGTCGGCCGCGACCGAGCCGGTGCCCGGCGGCAGCACCACCGTCTCGAAGAGCGGCGAATGCGAGGCATGGGTCTCGCGACCGGCGACCCGGATGACGAACGAGCAAAACGGGTCGCCGCGGAGCATGCAGCCCGGCTCCTCGATCTCGACCGTTTCACCGAAATGCCGGGCCAAGCCGTGCACGAGCCCGGTGGCCAGGAGGCAGAGCCGTCGTCTCGAACTGTAGACCAGATGCAACTCCTCGGGGCCGATCCGAACGGCCTCGAGCACCGGGGGCTCCGCTCCGGGCTTCGCCACCCGGATCATGGCGTGAATCAGTTCCTCCGTGTGCTCCACGAGGTCGAGCGTGCGCCAGCCGGGATCGACGAGCGGGCCGGCCACCTTCACGAGATGCGGCGCCAGAAACTCGCCGAACCGCCTCACCGTGTCGCCCAGCGGCTCACTCCGGGCCTCGGCGACCGCCTGGAGCAGCGCCACCGCGTCCTCGTCCGGATAGGAACCGGAGGGCAGATAGTGGCCCGCCTGGCGGACGACGCTCGACTGACCGGTGGCTGGACCGGCGGTCGGGGCGAGCCCCTTCGGCAGCGACTCGGCGAACTTCCGGATGTAGAAGAAGATCAGTCCGTGCACGACGGCGGCATCCGAGGTCGGACTGGTTCGGAGGGCTTCCCTGCTTCCTGCCGCATCCTATCACTGGCCCCCGGTCGCTGAAAGCAGCCGCCGCCGGGGCGGCGTGGCGAAGGTGTCCGAGGCGGTGGCATTGGCCGGAGCGCAGATGCGCTGCCGGTAGATTGCCAGCCCGTGGACTGCGTGGTAGAGCCCGCCGCACTCGGCGTCGAGGTCGCTCGTCCGCTCCAGCAGGGTCACGAGGCGGCCCGCGGCCCGCGTCACCCACGGCTCGGCGAGGGTTTCGTCGTCGAGCACGAGCGCTAACACCTCGAACACGTGGCCGGTGGCGCTGAGCGTGGCGAACACGTCCGGCGAGGCGGCGGGCCGCTCGAACGAGTGCACGGAGAAACTGCCGTCGGGCTGCTGGAATCGCCGGGCGCGATCGACGCAGTCGGCGAGCACCGCCTCAGCTTCCTCCCAGCCGCTGCCCGGGGACGGGCCCGCGGGGTGCTTGGCCCGATACGCGGTGACCGCGGCGGCGAGGCTGGACAGCCGATGGGCTCCACCGCAGGCCGCGCCGAAGATGTCGCTGGCGGCTTCCATGCGCACCACGTCCTCGGTGGTCCACCGCCGACCGTCGCCGCTTTCCCAGGCGGCGTCGGGCGGGAGATAGGCGGCCAGCGCCATCAAGGTCCACGAGGCCTCCTGCCCCGGACGAATGTCGTGCCGTGCCTGGGCGAAGAGATCACCGAGCGTGAACTCGTGGCCGCCGACGACGAGTGTCGTGTCGAGGGGCAGGCCTCCCACGAGGGTGTCGCCGTCGCCGGCCACGCCGCACTGCGAGAGATAGCCGAGCCACTGGTCGGGATGCCCCTGGCCCATCGTGCTTCCCTCCTCGACCACCGCCACCACGCCCGCTGAGCCGGGCCGCAGCACCCAGCCGGTGATCCGGCCGCCGCCGAGCAGGTAGTCGAGCGCGGAGGAGACCTCGCCGTCATGGGCCAGCGGCAGGTCGCGGCCGAAAGCGAGGATCCCGTGCACCGCCTGCCAGGCGCCGTTCACGTCGGCGTCGAGCCGGCGGCTGTCGCGGGCCTGCGCGACCACCGCGTCGATCCGGCGGCAGAGCGCGGCCCGGTCCGGAGGCCCGGCTGCTGGTTGGGCGGGCGACGGGTCACCGCAGCCGGTAGCCGGCAGCAACAGGGCCGCGAGCAGCGGGAGCAGGCGGGCGGCCGGCCCGGTGAAATCCGCGGGTAGCGACGGAACCAATTGAGGCTGTGATCCGTAGGACATGACTGCGCAGCGGGCCGGGTTTGCCGAGGGGTCTAGGATACTTCGGAGGCGACGGCCGCGGCCTGAATCCGGAGGTTTTCAAGCCCGATGATTTTCGACCCGATGTATTTCGTGTGGATCGCCCCGGCGGTGCTCCTGGCCATGTGGGCCCAGTGGAGGGTGAAGTCGGCCTTCACGGCTGCCGCCGGTGAGCCCGCCCCGCTCTCGGGTGCCGCCGCCGCCCGCCATATCCTCGACTCGGCCGGCGCCACCGACGTGGCCATCGAGCCGGTGCCGGGTCATCTGACGGACCATTACGACCCTCAGGCGAAGGTGCTGCGGCTCTCGCAGGAGGTGTATGGCTCGCGATCGCTGGCGGCCGTGGGGATCGCAGCCCACGAGGCCGGCCATGCCCTGCAGGACGCCCAGAGCTACTCGCTGATGGGCATCCGCAACGCCGCGGTGGGCGTAGCGAACTTCGGCAGCGGGCTGGGGCTGTTCGTGTTCATGATCGGCCTGGCGATGGCGCTCAAGCCGGTCGCCTGGCTGGGGATCGCGCTGTTCGCGGGCACGGTCTTCTTCCAACTCGTGAACCTGCCGGTGGAGATCGACGCCAGCAACCGGGCCAAGGCCCAGCTCGTGAGCCTGGGGATCGTGCCCGCGGTCGAGATGCCGGCGGTCAACGCCGTGCTCAACGCGGCCGCCTGGACGTACGTGGCCGGCACGCTCCAGAGCATCCTGACCGTGCTCTATTACGCGAGCTACCTCACCGGCTCGAGCGACGACCGCTGATCCGGCCGGAGGCCGGCGAGCGCCGCAAGGCCATGGATGGCGAGCGCCGCGTGTCACTGATTGAGCGAATAGAGCAGCACGTTGAGCGCGATTTTCTCGGCATCATCGCGGTCGTAGCCCACGCACTCCATCGAGTTCTGCTTCTCGAGCGCGCAGGAGATGTCGTAGGGTGAGAAGATCACCGCCCAGCGGTCCTTGATCCGGATCCCCTCGAGCTGCGGCGGCCCCTTCACCTTGCGGGTCGCGAGCGGGCCGTCACCGCCGGCCGGCTCGCGGAGCGTGACCTCGCGGATCTCGAAGCCGCCGTACTCGGCGGCCGTGAAGATCGGGTCGTCGGCGGGGATCTTCTCCAGCGGGCGGCCCGGCAGGATCTCGGCCAACTCGCGGCGAAACGCGTTGGCGAAGGGGGGCGAGGCGCAGACGGCGTCGGCCAGGAGCGTGCCGCCGCGGTCGAGGAAGGCGGCCAGCTTCTCCCGCCGCGGGGCGTCGAAGGTGAAGCCCTTGCGGCCGTGCATGAACACGAGGTGGTAGTCGAACAGTGCCGCGTCGCCCGGATCGATCAGACTCGGCGTGTCGTCGACCGTGATGCCCGTCTCGCGGGCGGCGGCCCGGAGGATGTTGGCCAGCGCCGCCGGGGCTGCGTCGCACATGCCAGCGTGGCGGAGCTTGCCGATCGCCAGCTGCCCCCGCTCGAACTCGCCGCCGCCGGGCACCGGCAGCTCGGCGATGTCGAAGAGCTCGTCCTTCCGCTTCACCTCGCGGTTGGTGGCGTAGGCGAGCACGTTGGCCCCGATCGCGAGCGCCGCCTCCACCTCGCGGCGGACCGGCGCCGGGAGCCGTGCCCGCGCAGCGCCGCCGAGCTCCCACAGGCAGGATAGGCTCGGCACCGCCGGGGCATCGCGCTCTAAGTCCGTCGGTGGAGCATAGATCAGGCAGGTGCGGCAGCCGTAGTCGATCCCCAGCAGCGGCCGGTGCAGCTCCGGCGGCACCACCTCCTCGGCGTGCCAGGCCGGATGCTCCGGGGGCAGGAGGTTGAGCCGGTACTCCGGTTCGGGAAAAATCTCGCCCACGAGCTGACGGAAGCGGCGGTCGAACTCGTCGCTCCGCGGGCAGCAGGCCTCGGCGAACACGAAGCCCCCCTCGTCGATGTAGTCCCGCAGTCGCTTGCCCGCGTCGGGCCCGAGGTCGAACAGCACCTTGCCTGAGAGCCAGAAGACGGGAGCCTGCATCAGGTCGGCGTGGGCCGCTGCCGGCGTGTCGAGCACGTGCCAGGAGAGGCCGGCGGGGTAGTCCTTCTTCCAGCGGCCCTCGACGTATTCCACGAGGTGGGCGATGTCGTGGCCATGGCGGTTCCAGTCGTCCTCGGGGCCGTGGCGGCTCTTGGCCACGATCACCGGCCGACGGCCCTTGGCCAGAAACAAGAGCGCGAAGCTCGTGGACACCACCTCGTCCTCGATCCGCCGGGCCTTGAACTGGCCGGTGAGCCGATCCTGGGCGTCGATGAACATCCGCGCGCCGGCGCGATACCAGTCGTGGTCGCCGATGAACCGGCGGGCCGTGAACCGGCCGACCCGCTCCATGCCGTAGAGGTAGTAGTAGAGCCAGGTGTCGCCGCCGGCGCCCGGGTTTTCCGTGACGCTGAACCGCCGGCCGAGCCAGTCGAGCCCCCGCTC
>CAMCPF010000012.1 GCA_945876515.1 Candidatus Kuenenia stuttgartensis | reverse complement strand
CTGCCGCAGTGCGGCGACGGCTGGCAGCCAGCACGGTTCGAGCTCGATCCCGCGGCCCGCGCCGTCCTTCGGGCCGACAACACCGTCGTGATCCGCGGCCGTGACGCGACCGACAAGTTCAAGGTGCAGCGGATCCGGATCGTGCTGGTGCTTCCGGACGGCAGCGAACTGGCGGGCCCAGCCACAGGCGCCTTCGTGAGCGACCCCGACTGGGCCCACGCCGCCGGAGCGAAGCCCTTCACGGCGGACAACGACTCCGGGCCGATCCCCGTGCCGCTCTGACGGGCCGTGGGACCCGCGCCGCCGGCTCCGGCCCCGCGCCAGAATACTTGCAACTTAATTGCATCTCGGATAGGCTCCGCGGCCGCCCTGTTTCCGCCCTCGGAGCTTCCGCCATGGCCGACCGTCGCCCCGTCGATTCCCGCCTGCCCGTCACGGTCCTGTCCGGCTTCCTCGGGGCCGGCAAGACGACGCTCTTGAACCACGTGCTCGCCAACCGCGAGGGCCGCCGCGTGGCCGTGATCGTCAACGACATGAGCGAGGTCAACATCGACGCCCAGCTCGTGGCGGGGGGCCCGCGCGGGGCAGCCGCGCCCCGGCTCTCCCGCACCGAGGAGAAGCTGGTGGAGATGTCCAACGGCTGCATCTGCTGCACGCTCCGCGAGGATCTGCTCCGGGAGGTGGCCAACCTCGCCCGCGAGGGCCGTTTCGACTACCTGCTCGTCGAGAGCACGGGGATCTCCGAGCCGCTGCCCGTGGCGGAGACCTTCACCTTCACCGACGAGCGAGGGGAAGGCCTTTCGACCCTGGCCCGGCTCGACACGCTGGTCACGGTCGTGGACGCCAAGAACTTCATCACCGACTACTGTTCCCGCGACGAGCTTCGGGACCGTGGCATCGGCCTCGACGCAGAGGATGCCCGCGACGTCGTGCAGCTGCTCGTCGACCAGGTGGAGTTCGCCAACGTGATCGTGATCTCGAAGGCCGACCTGGTCACGACCGACGACCTGGCCTACCTCAGGGCGATCCTCGCGAAGCTCAATCCCCAGGCCCGGATCATCGAGGCCGGTCACGGCCGAGTGCCGCTGGGCGAGGTGCTCGACACGGGCCTCTTCGACATGGATCATGCCGCGAGCCACCCCGGCTGGCTGGCCGAGGCCCCCGGCACGCACGTGCCCGAGACGGAGGAATACGGGATCTCGAGTGTAGCCTTCCGCTCCCGACGTCCGCTCCATCCGCGGCGGTTCTGGGATCTCATCACCGGGCCGGCCTTCAAGGGCGTGATCCGCTCCAAGGGGTTCCTCTGGCTGGCGACGCGGCCTGACTGGGCCGGTGTCTGGTCGAGCGCGGGGGTCGTGTCGAGCCTCGAGCCGGGCGGCCTGTGGCTGGCAAGCGCCCAGGACTCCGAGTGGCCCGCCGAACTCGATCTCGACGAGGTCGAGGCGATCTGGGAAGAGCCCTGGGGCGACCGGCGGCAGGAGCTCGTGATCATCGGGGCCAACCTGCTTCCCGACCTGCTCCAGCAGCTCGACCGTTGCTGCCTCTCCGATGCGGAGATCGACCTCGGCCCCGAGGCTTGGGTGACGTTCGACGATCCCTTCCCCGCCTGGCGGATCGCCGCAGGCGAGCCTGGCGAGCCGGAGGGGGCCGTCGAGCCCGACGACGACGACACGCTGGTGGAACACGAAGGCGCCGACTGACGGCGAGCTCCGTTTCCCGTTCCAGGGTTTGAAATCGGGCTTGAAATCGCCGCGGTAAGACACTATCTTACCTTCATGAATACACGTGTGTCGAGTAAAGGGCAGATCGTGCTGCCGGCGGCCGTCCGACAGCAGGATGACATCAAGCCCGGACAGGAGTTTGAGATCGAGCGCATCGACCGCGGCGAGTATCGACTGCGGCGACGCGAACCACCCCCCAACGATGGACTCGCAGACTGGCTGCTCGCATGCCCGGAGAAGGGCTTCTTCGTTGGCGTGGCCTCGGAATCGACTGACGACCTGTGAGCCGCCGTGAAATTTCTCGTCGATGCGAATGTTCTCAACGAGCCCACGCGGCCAAGGCCTGATCCAAAGGTCGTCGCTTGGCTCCGTCGCCAGGAACGCGAGATCGCCGTCGATCCGATCATCCTCGGCGAGATGCGATTTGGAATCGAGCTTCTGCCGCCGAGCGGACGTCGCAAGCGGCTGGAGCAGTGGTTCGAGAGCGGCGTCGGCCGGATCATCTGCCTCACCTGGACGGCTGAGACCGGCCTCCGGTGGGCAAGGCTCCTCGCTGACATGAGGTCGGCGGGAACGGCCATGCCGGTCAAGGACAGCCTGATTGCCGCCACCGCCCTGACTCACCACCTGACGGTCGTCACCCGCAACGTGACCGATTTCCGCAAGGCGAACGTCAAGGTCCTCGACCCGTTCGGGGCATGATTCACCCTCCGGCCCTGCACGGCTAACAACTCGGCTGGTACCAAGTTGGGGGCAGCGTCAGGCCCTGCATCGCTCACACCACGGCCGGCACCAAGTTGGGGGCGGCGTCAGAGCGGCGTCCTGTGTTTCTCGCAGCGTTGACCCTCCAAAAGAATGTCTATAGCATGGATCCATGCAAAAGATTCAGATTCTTTTCCCAGACCCTGTGATGGAGCGGCTCCGGGCCGTGGCCCGCCAGCAGGACCGGCCTGTGAGCGAACTAGTGCGGCGGGCCGTTGACCGCCTCCTCGAGCAGGTAACGGCCCTCCCGCCCAAGCAGCCGGCTCGGTTTCCCACGTTTCACGGCGGCGGCGTGCTCGTGGATGCGGGTCGCCTCAAGGACGTGCTCCACGGCCAGGACGAGGAGGTGCGGCAGGCGGGCCGCAGCGATTCGCGGCGGAGTCGCTGACATGAAGAGCCTCGATACCAACATCCTCCTGTATGCCGCCGACGAGGATTGTCGGGAGCATGACGCAGCGATCGGGCTTGTGAACGATGCGCTCCGTTCACCCGCTGACTGGATGCTGGCCGACCAGGTGCTCTTCGAGATGTACGCCGGCCTACGGCATCCGGGGGTCTTCGCCAGACCTTTGTCGGCGGCGGAGGCCGCCCGACGGGTGGCCTTTCTTCGCGAAGAGTCGGGGTTTTCATTCTGTTGCTACGAGCTGCGCTCATGGCCGATGATCCACGCCGGCCTGTGCACTCCAGCGTTTCCGCGGCGGCGGACCTACGACCTCGTACTCGCCGTGACGCTCCAGAGCAACGGAGTGACCGAGTTCTATACCCGCAACGTCGCGGACTTCCGTGACGCCGGCTTCACGCAAGTCGTCAATCCGATCGATTGACGGCTGGCATCGGCCGGATACGGTTGCCCGCACGCGAGGGAGCGCCCCTCGGCGTGACTGATGGCGCCGTGCCAGGCGGCCTTGTCTCAGCGCCGCTGGTCGCGGCGGAAGTCGATCGCCCGGCGCTCGGCGTCGGCCCAGCGGCCCGCCTCGGCCAAGGCGATGATCTCCTCGTACCAGGCATGCTCCTCTGGGCCGATCGCGCCGGCGGCCCGGTCGCAGGAGATCAGGTCCTTCGCCTTCGCGAGCCGCTCGGGGCTCTTGGTGTTGGCCGCCGTCCGCAGGGCGGCCGAGTAGCGGCGGTTGGCGAACTCAATCTTCGGCGCCTGCGGGCGGCAGCCGGGGAGGGCCAGCGTCATGAGCGCCATGAGTACCAGCGGCAGCACACGGCCGCCCCGCCAGGTCGTGAGCCGCGTCGTCCGGATTCTGCGGCGTTCATTGCGCATCGCCGGCCACCCCCTCGCCGCCGGCGATGCTCGACATCGCCGCCCAGACATCGAGGTTGATCGACTCGGAGATGAACCGCACGGCCCCGTCGCCGAAGGCCACGTTGCAGCCACCGGGGTGATCGGAAAACATCTGGCAGACGTGGGCTACGGGATCATTCGGCGGATGGATCACCTCCGCCTCGGCGTCGGCCGGGCCGCTGTGAACGAGCAGCAGCGTGGCGGCTCCGTCGGGCTCGGAGCCCGCGAACGCCTCGCTCGGATGGCTGGCAGCCCCGGGCAGCGTGCCGGCCCAGGCCTTCTGTGAAAGCCGCTGGGTGTGCTCGCCGAGAAACACGGTCTTCGACAGCCCGTCGCTGATCCGCGAAAGTTTGAGCCAACTGTTGCGATAGAGAGGGCCGTTGGCCTGCCCCTCCCACGATTCGAGCGGCTCGCCCCAGGGCTCGGCGTGGCCGGCATTGGCCACATAACTTGACCGGCCGAGCATCGCGTTGGAGGGGTGCGGCCCGCCCCCCTCGTCGAGAACTTCAAAGGCCGCACGCGGGCCACCGTCGGACGGGCAGCGGAAGATCGCCGGCGACTCCGACACGACCGCGCGGTTTTCGAGCGCCCCGATGCCTATTCCCGCGGCGGGCTGATAGCGGTCGGCCAAGGCAGACTCCTCGAGATAGGCCGCGATCAGCATGCCCCAGCCCGTGCCCGGCGGCCGGTCCCGCGAGCCTGGATCGACCGGCATCCGGCTCGGCTCGCTGACGTAGCCGGCCGGAAGCCGCCGCCGCGAGGCCTCATGCGTGAGGATCGCCAGCCCCAACTGCCGCAGGGAGAGGCTGCAGCCGCTCCGCCGGGCCGACTCCCGGGCCGCCTGCACCGCCGGTAGGAGGATGCCCAGAAGCGATGCCACGATCGCGATCGTGACCAGCAGTTCGACGAGGCTAAACCCTCGACAAACATGGCGTGTTCGCGTTCGAAAGCCGACTTTTTGGGTCATCAAACTTTATTTTTTGAGTACTCAAAATATCCTCGCGAAGTGTAAGCGCCGGGGCCTGAACGTCAAGCGCGACCGCTGCCGCTATGCCCGGCCGCCAACGTGCACCGGCTGCCAGGCGAGGCGGCGGGTGAGCCGGAAGCAGCGGCCCTCCTCGACGGCGATGATCGTGAGCCAATCGTTGGCCACCAACTGCTCCAGAAGCGGGTGTTTCCCCACGATCGCGGCGATCCGGTCGCGGGCCGCGGCGATCACCGCCTGCAGCCGCAGGGGCTCGTGCCGCCAGCCGCTGCCGTCGGCCAGTGACTGAAGCGGTAGGCCCGTCAGGAGATCGCCGCTGCCGCCGGCCATCAGGCCGAAGCCGCCCACGACGGAGTGGATCGCCTTGGTGCCCGCGCCATACCGCCGGTTGTCCACCGTCGAGGCGTAGTACTGCATGTTGATCCAGTGGCTCACGACGAGCGGCGCCGTCATGATCCCCTCGAGCGCCCCGCCGTCGGCGTCCCGCGCCGCGTCGTACTCATGGAGAAACACGCCTCCCTCGAGATCCGCCGCCTCGGAGAGCGTCCGCGGCCCGATCACGATCGCCCAGTTGCCGGCCAGCCCCCACTCGGGCTGCAGTTCCGACCAGTCGCGGCTCCGCCGGATGAGATCGGATTCGTCTCGGCCGCCGAGCGCCGGCAGCCGCTCCCGTCGCACGCTCCCCGCCGCCACGGCCAGCCGGCGGTCAAGTTCCACCAGCGCGGTCGCGTGACTCACCGGCACGGCCGCCCGGTCGCAGATCGTGATCTCGTCGGTCGTCGTGTCGTGCACGGCGGCCAGAAAGTGCAGGCCCTCCGGCACGGCCAGGCCCCGCCCGGCGAGCGCCCGTCGCACCGCGGGCAGGTTCAGCAGCCGGGCCGCGGCGCGACTGTTCGCCTCGCCCGAATGGCCGCAGCAGGCACCGCAGTCGAGGGCCGCCTTGAGCGGATTGTTGACCGTGCGGCTCGCGTGCCCGCAGAGAACGACCAGCGGCGTGTCGAGATCAGGCAGGTGCAGGCCGCGGAGGATCCCCGCGGCCAGGTCGACGAGCCGCTCGCCGGAGGGGCCCGTGACCGCCGCCTCGTCGAGGAGCGGGCCGAAGGCCTCACGGTCGGCGGCGGCCACGCCGTCGAACCGCGGATCGGCCGCCGGCGAGGCAAGCCCGAGCGACCGCCGCACCAGATCCAGACCCCAGAAGAGGCCACACGTCTCGACGAAGGCGAAGCTCGCGGCGGCCGACTTCTTGAAGCCCTGCCACGCGATCCGCCAGCCCCGCCGGCCCGTGCGCCGGGCAAGCGAAGTGGCCGCGGCATGATGGCAGACGGGCACTTCGTGCACCCGCAGGCTCGGGGTCAGGGGCGCCGGCGCGTGGCTCGAGCCCGTGAGCTCGCCCCAGGGCACGAGTTCCATCGGCACCCCGAAGAAGCCGGCGAAGCCGCTCGTCCGCAGGCCGGCCCGCTGCTGCTCGACCGCCCGCCGCATCCGCTCCGAGCGGACGTCGATGCAAAACACCAGGTGGGCGAGGCCGGCCCGGGGCGCCGCGGACGACATGGAACCAGCCGCCAACCCGCCGAGCAACCGCCGCCGCTTCGCAATCTCCCCGGCCCGCAACAGGCAGCTGCGGATCAAGACGCTTCGCGGCAGGCCGGCCGAGACCGGAGCGACAAGCCCGCCCATCTGCCAGTCGATCCTGGTCTCATGGGCTTCGGCGATGGCGACGTCATAGGCCAGCCGGATCGCCAGCAGCGCCGTGAAGTCGTCGCAGGCCTCCCCCCGTCGCCCGGCGGCGAGCTCCCGATACCGCGTCCAGGCGGCCCAGCCGGGCACGGAGAGCGCGGTGGCCGCGAGCAGTCGCTCCCGCAGCGTGAGGGGCACCCGGAGGTGAGCCAGCAGCGTTGCGATTGCCTCGAGCGGCCGGCTCGGCAGCCCGGCGACGAACCGTCGAAAGCCTCGCACGCCGAGCAGCTCGAGCCGGCGGTCGATCGCCGCGGCCTCGTGCCAGGCCGCGTAGGGCGGGCGATCACGGAAACCATTTTTCCAGGGGGCAATGCCCGCGTCGTAGGCCGCCGCGAGATGCTTGCCGATCTCCTCGTGAACGATCGCCGACCAGTCGCCGCCACCGCACCGCTCCACGATCTCCGCGAGCGGCCGCAGCCGGCCCGGATCGTCGGGCAACTCGAGCTCGGGCTCCGTCGTGGCCGCGAGCAACTCCACCAAGGCGGCTGTTTCGAGCCGGCCCACGGCCGTGACGCCATCGCGCAGCAACTCGTCGATGGCCGCATCGATGTCGGCGGCCGCGAAGCCGCCCTCCCGCCAGCGGCGGCGATAGTGCCCGAGGGAGGGGAGCGTCTCGCAGGCCGAGACCGAGCGGAGAAACTCCCGCGCGGCCAGCCAGTCGCGATCGACGAGGCCGAGAAACGGGTTCACCGCCACGTAGTCGGCCAGCGGCCAGACCGGCGACACGAGCCCCGCCGTCCGAACGACGGCCTGGGCCAGCGACTCATCGGCGGCGACCGGCCGCAGCGATGCCGGCCGTGGCTGGGGCGTCGCGGAGCGACTGCGACGATCGTTGAGCAGGGGCATGGTCGTTCACTCCTTACACGAGCTGGGGGCGGGGGCTGGTGAGCGAGGGTTGGTTGGGATCGACCGCGGTCACCCGGAGGCGCTCCGGGCCAGCCGGCGGGCGATCGCCTCGACATAAAACCCGTTCGCTGCGTGGATGCGGACCGCGTCGCCCCAGCGGCCCACCCGCGGCAGCAGCCTGCGCTCGGCGAGCAAGACCACGCCGAGCACCGCGACCACGTTGGCGGCGATCACCTGCGCCGGCCCGCTCGCCACCGCGGCGATCGGGCCGATCGCCAGATCGATGAGCCGGTAGGAGGCGGCGTAGGCAACCGCCAGCGCCACGGTCAGGCCGACCGCGCCGAGCGTCCGCCAGCCGGTGGCGCGGGCGAAGGCCTCGTCGAGCCAATGCGTGAGCCCCAGGCCGAGCACAGCGGCGAGGACCCAACCCCCCGGCTTTTCGGCCGGCGACACGCCGACGATCGCCAGGCCGATCGCCACCGCGACAGCGACGATGCCGCCGGCCGTCAGCAGTCGCAACCCACGTGCGAATGGGCCGGCCGGTGCCGGCGCCGCGAGCTCTGGAAGCCGCTGCGCCTGCAGCCGCTCCAGCGCCTCGCCGTGCGTGAGGAAAGCGTGGGCCTTGTAGCCGGAGTGAGCGAGGATGTGGAGCATCGCCGCCGCGAAGCCCCCCAGCCCGCACTGCAACATCATCAGGCCCATCTGCGCGACCGTGGAGAAGGCGAGTTGCCGCTTGACGTTGGGCTGCGCCGCCATCATCAGCCCGCCCAGGCAGGCTGTGAGCCCGCCGATCGCCACCAGGCCGGCCATCACCAAGGGTTCAGCGCTGACCAGTGGGGCCGTGCGGATCAGCGCGTAGCCGCCGGCATTCACGATGCCTGCATGCATCAAGGCCGAGACGGGCGTGGGGGCTTCGAGCGTCTCGGGCAGCCAGAAGTGGAACGGCACGAGCGCCGTCTTGATCCCGCAGCCGATTATCAGAAGCCAGGCAATCGCCCGGCCATCGTTCGGGGCCGCGGCGCCCGTGGTCGCGGCCGCGGTCAGGTCGTGGAGCGCGGTCAGATCAAGCGTCCCGTAGCGACGCAGCACGAGCAACGCCGCTGCCAGGAGGGCGACGTCGCCCACTCGGCTGACGAGCGTCATCCAGTCGGCGCCCCGGCGGGCTCCGGGCCGGGCTGATTCATGGAGCAACAAGCCGCGGAGGCCGACGCTCGCCAGCGCCCAGGCCGCGAGCATCACGCCCAGGTTGCCCGCCAGCACGAACACGCCGACGGCGCCCAGCGAGACCGCCATCCGCCGATGGAACAGGTCAGCCGTGGCATCCCCCGCAACCGTGCGGCGGGCATACCGGGCGACCACCCAGCCTACGACGCCGACCAGTCCGAGCATCAGGCAAGCGGCGCCGTCCCAACGGATGCTCACCCACTCGGCCGCAGGCAGCGGCCGCCAGGAGGTGGCCGCGAGGCCCACTCCCGTCCCGACTGCCACAGCGCCGGCGGCCATCGAGCCTGCAAGCCCGGCGACCAGGGCCGCGATGACCTCGGGCCGGCGGCGACCGGGCCGGCCGGGCGCGAGGCCGATTGCGAGCAGGGCGAGCGGGGGCAGGAGCAACGCGAGCGCGGGCAGGTCGATCATCAGAGAAGGATCCGCTCAGGGATTCGGCAGACCGTCAGGCGGGCCACAGAGACGAACACTAATACACGAAAATGGTGTCGTCAATCTGCCTTCGTTTGTTGAGGAGAAGGCAGCCCGCCTGGCCTGGAGGCCCGCGGGTCCGGTAGATTTCACCGGGAGCCCCCCATTCCGCTGGCCGGCCTTGGCCCCCCACCGTCCCCAGCCGCCCTGCCCGCCAGACCCAGGCACCCGCACGACCGGTCCGATGGCCAAACAACTGCCGCGCGTCCCCGCTCAGACCCGCTCCCGCCGATCTCCAGAGCCGCAGCCCACCGCCGCCCCGGCCCACCGCTGGACCTTTCTCACGAACCATGCCCACGTGCTCGTCGTGCTTCACGAGCATCCGGCGATCGTGCTCCGGGAGGTGGCCCTGCGGGTGGGGATCACCGAGCGGGCCGTGCAGCGGATCGTGGCCGACCTCGAAGACGGGGGGTACATCGCCCGGGAAAAGGTGGGCCGGAGCAATCGCTACCGGGTGCTCGCCCGGCTGCCGCTGCGGCACCCCATCGAGGCTCACCGCACGATCGGCGATCTTCTCGACCTGATCGCCGCAGCGGTGAAATGACCACGGCAGGGCTGCCCGTGTGGGCGTTTCACCCCACATCCAGCGGTTCTCGACCCTCGGCCCAACGCTTGTCCTGCCCCTGCCGGGCGGTTATAGTGCGACAGGTTTGCATGTAAGGCAGCGGCTGATCGCCCCTCTCCAGCCCGCGATCCCAACTCCCATGGCCGCCATCCACCCGCCCAGCGACCGCAATCCCCGCGGCTTCACGATGGTGGAGCTGCTCGTGGTGATCGCGATCATCGCCACGCTGATGGGGCTGCTCCTGCCGGCCGTCCAAGGGGTGCGGGCCGCGGCGCGGCGAACGCAGTGCGCCAACGGGATTCGCCAGGTGGCGCTCGGGGTCATTCTTTACGCCGACGCCCATCGCGGACGGTTTCCCTCCCGCACCCACACCTCGGAGGAGAGCCGCTATCTCCACTGGATCCAGCAACTGGCGCCCTTCATCGAGAGCGTGGACGCGATCCGGATGTGCCCCGACGACCCTCTGGCCGGGCTGCGAATGAACGGCCTGCCCGGCAGCGGCGAGGACTACGCCGATCCGCAGCACCCCGATCCTGCCAAGCGGTTCACACCCCAGACCAGCTACGTGGCCAATGGCTACCTCTCCTTCGACGACTCCGTCGCGGGCTCGAAGGGCATCAACAACCTCAATCGTGTGGGGGCCCGCTCCAAGACCGTGATGTTGTTTGAGAAGTTCTCGAATCCCGCCACCGTCGCCAGTCGGACACTGCAGCTGGCCGAGCTTCGCAGCAGCCATTTCGACCACACGCATTCTCCCGAATGGTTCCGCTGGTATCCGTCGCGCAAGGATCGCGTCCTGCGGGACATTTCGGCCGAGATTCAGCTCTCCCGGCACGGCGAAGCGGCCCACTTCGCCTACGCCGATGGCCACGTCGAACTGGTCGCGGAGCAGCAGATCAGCGAATGGGTCGAAACGGGCTTCGATTTCGCAAAGCCGGCCCTCTAGCTTCGAATCCCCTCGCGAACGCCTCGATCGGAGATCGGATCATGATTCGCCGTTCCCTGCCGATGATCACGGCCTGGTTCCTGCTCGTCGGCACGGCGTACGCCCAGCATGCGGGGGACATCGAGCTCACGCTCCCCACCCCGAACGGCCCGATCGTCACGTCCGGGGGCGAATGGGTGGGAACCTATGCCGGGCGGGTCTTCGACGAGGGCATCATGCCCGCAACCGCCCCCTACGCCACCGGCTCACCGGGCTTCGACAGCGCCACAGGCACGTTCCCCGCGGGCGCGACCATCCGCTACGACTTCGTGAAGCAACTGCTCTACTGGAACGGCTCCACGATGGCCACGCCGGCCGCCACGATGACACTCGACTACCTCGGCAACCGGCCCGCCACCGTCACCGGCACCGACTTCGCAGGCGCCCCCGGGGCGGTGATCACCTCGGTGCCCTCGAACGGGTCGTTTCACGAGCACCTCACCTACACCCTCACGAACGACGCGGCGCCGGGCCTGTACGGGGTCGTCCTGACGCTCGGCCCGGGCGGGAGCAGCACCGGCTTCACGACGTCCGAGCCGTTTCTCGTGACCTTCTCCCGCGGGTCGTTCGACAACTACGCCACCGGCCTATCCACGATGGTGGATGCCGCCTTCGCCCCCGTCCCTGAGCCCTCGGGCATCGCCCTGGCCGCGGCAGCGGCGGGGGGCGGCTGGCTCGCCCTGCGGCGGGCCCGAAAAGCCCGCTGCGAGCGTCGTTCGTCGGCCGACGAATAATTTTTGCAACCCAGTTGCATGCCGCACTGTCGCCGGCTAGATTGCTGCAAGCGCATTGCATCAGCGGCTGCGTGCCGCCTCGCTACCCCGCAGGAGAGAATCGCCATGACCGCCCCCCGCCCCGCCACCCCACAGGCCCCGCTCCGACTCACCACGATCGCTCTGTCGTCGGCCTTGCTCGCCCTGGCCGCCGCGCCCACTCGGGCGGAGGTCTGGTCGCTCGGCCACGGCGACATCGGGGTCGCCTACGACTCCGCAACTCCCGGCGCCTTCGAGATGGAAGTGCATGTCGAAGATGGCGGCGTCGTCGATGGCGTCGCGATCACGAATCCCGCAGGCCAGGCTTTCGAACCCGGCGACATCACGATCCGGGTGCCGACCACGGCCAACCTGCAACGCATCAACAACCCGACGGGGTTCTGGACCGGCTTGGCGAACAACGGCTACGACTTTACCGGGTCGCAATACAACGCCCTCGGGGTGCCGGTGGGCTCGAATCTCTGGGTGCTCTCTCCGACCGGCGCCGACGCCGATCATTACGGCACCCCGTTTCTCGGCTGGGCCACGGAGGAGGGTTTCGACGGTGAGTCCTTCGGCAACATCACGTTCACGCCCACCTCGTTCACCGCTCCGGCGGGCGGCACGATGGCGATTTACGACGGAACTGTTCAGCAGTGGGTGCTACAGGCCGGCGACACGGACTTCGTTGGTGATTCGTTCTCGGTACCGGCCGAGGGCCACGTGCATCGAACGCTGTTCTTCACGGCACCGGGCCTCTATCAGGTGGGGATCCAGGCCGCCGGCTTGAACGGGGCAACGTCGGTGAGCGGCTCGGCCGTCTACAACTTCGAGGTCGTCCCCGAGCCCTCGACGCTCGCCCTCGCCGCTCTCGCCGCTGCGGCCGGCGTGCCGCTGGCACTCCGCCGGCGCCGCCTTTGCTGATCCCGGCCGGTTCACGACCCGACCTGCGTAAAAACCGGGCCGGCCGGAAATCCGGCAGGCCCGGTTAGCTTGGCGGCCGACGTGCGGTTTCCTCCCCGGGCCACTCCTCCCCAAAAGCCCGCGAGGATTTCGCATGATCGCCATCGCCCGGCCTCGGAAGGCCTCGACCCGCAACTCCCGCTCCACCGCCAAGGCCTCCGCTGGCAAACTCCCGGTCATGAGCCGGCGCGAAGCGGTCGCCCGCGCCGCCCGCCTGGCCGAACTCCGGGCCCGCCGCGAACGACTCTTTCACCGTCCGATCGATTTCATCGCTTGCTCGCAGTTTCGGAGAGCCGATGCGGAGCGGCTGGCCACCGACCTCCCGGCCGCGGCCGCCGTCCCACTCGAGCGCTCCGATGCTGCGGCACCGACGGCCGCCGGCACGACCCCCTACATCGCCAGCCTCTACCAAACCCGGCTCCTGGCCAAGGAAGAGGAGCAGTTCTACTTCCGGCGGATGAACTGGCTGAAGTTCCGGGCCGCTGCCATCCGCGGACGACTCGACCGCAGCCGGGCCTCGCTCCGCCAGATCGAGCAGGTCGAGGGCTTGCTGGCCGAGGCCGAGACGGTCAAAGCAATCCTGATCACCGCCAATCTGCGGCTGGTTGTCTCCATCGCCAAGAAGTTCGTCGACGCCACCTGGGCGTTCGAGGAACTCGTGAGCGAGGGTAATCTCGCCTTGATGCGGGCCGTGGAGAAGTTCAACTTCGCCCTTGGCAACCGCTTCAGCACCTATGCGACGTACGCCATTCAGCGGCACTTTTACCGGCTCTCGCACCGTGGCCGCCAACTGCGAAAGCGGTTCGTGGCCGATGATGAGGCCCTCAAGGATCGCGCCGCCGTCGAGTCAGGCCACGAGTACTGCTCGAGCGAGCAGATCGCGATGCTGAAGGATCTGTTCGCAGGCTTTCTCGCCGAACTCGAGCCGCGGGAGCGGAAGATCGTCGTGGCCCGGTTCGGATTCGATGGCAAGCCGCCGCGGACCTTCCGGGAACTCGGCAGCCAGATGGGGGTCTGCAAGGAGCGGATCCGCCAGATCCAGGGCCGAGCCATGGATCGCTTGCGGGAACTCGCCGCCGAGGCCAAGCTCGAGCAGGCGGTAGGCGACTGGTTGTGAGATTGCGAACTGCGATTCTGGTCGTGCCCCGGCACGAGTGCCGCCGATGATCCAGCAGGTTTTCATCCTCGGCGGAGCAGGCGGCATCGGCTCGGCCCTGGCCAAGAGTGTCGTGGCTGGGGGAGGCCGCGTGTTCCTGGCTGGCCGGGACGCCGGGAAACTCGCTGCCGTGGCTGCTGAGCTCGGGTCGGAGCATGCGGTGGTCGATGCAGCCGATCCCGACGCGGTCGATGCCTGCATTGGCCATGCCGCCGAAACCCTGGGTGGTCTCACGGGCATTGCCTGCTGCGCGGGATCGCTCCTGCTCAAGCCGGCCCACCTCACGACGACGGCTGAATGGCAGGCGACGTTGGCCGCGAACCTCACGACCGCCTTCGGCTGCGTGCGGGCCGCCGGCCGGCTGCTCAAGGCCGACGGCGGATCGGTCGTGCTGGTCTCGAGCGCCGCGGCCCGGATCGGACTGGCCAACCACGAGGCGATCGCCGCGGCCAAGGCGGGCATCGTGGGCCTGGTGCTCTCGGCGGCGGCCACCTACGCCCGCCAGCGAATCCGCTTCAATGCCGTCGCTCCCGGCCTCACCAGGACGCCGCTCACCCAGGGGCTCGTCGCCAGCGAACTCGCCGAGAAGGCCTCGATCGGCATGCACCCGCTCGGCCGGCTTGGCACGCCGGAGGACGTGGCCCGGGCGATCGCGTTTCTGCTCGACCCCGCCCAGGACTGGATCACCGGTCAGGTACTGGGCGTTGACGGGGGCCTTGCCTGCCTGAAGACGCGGCAGGGCTGAGGCGTTGGCCCCGGAAAGGCCGATCGCTCGCGGCCACCTGTACGGGGTGGTAGGCTTCCCGAATGGTCGCTGTATTTCCCAGCAACGCCAGGTTGGAGCGGAGTTTTTATCGGGGCTTCACCCTGGTGGAACTTCTGGTGGTGATCGCCATCATCGCCACGCTGATCGGGCTCCTGCTGCCGGCGGTGCAGAGCGCCCGCGAAGCCGCCCGCCGCACCCAGTGCGCCAACCACCTGAGGCAGCTCGGGCTGGCGATCATGTCGCACGAGTCGGGCCGCAAGATCTTCCCGACCGGCCGGCTGTCACGGGAGCCGGACGGCTACGGCTGGACGTTTCGCCTGCTGCCCTACCTCGAGGAGCAGGCGATCTTCGACGCCTGGGTGCCCGACGCCCCCGTCTTCGACGCCCGCAATGCCAAGGCGATGCGGTCCCCCGTGGCCGGATACTACTGCCCCAGCCGCCGCGGCCCCGCCGCCGACCGCAACTTCGACAACAACAACCAGCGGCCCCCGGTGCTCGGCGTGGCGGCCGGCGGCGACTATGCCGCCAGCGCGGGCAGCTGGTTCATGTACGCCTCCGAGACCGGTGTGCCCGACGGGAAGAAGGCCGGGCCGATCTTCACCTTCTCCAAGGTGAAGCCCGGGCACGTCACCGACGGCATGAGCAAGACCTTCGCAGTCGGCGAGCGACACATCCCGCCGGCCGATGCCTCCTGGGGCGACATGGCCCAGCGGTGGCAGGGAGACACGGCCCTGTTTCCCTCCGACACTCCCGATGTGCTCTTTCGCGACGTCTACCGCGGGCTGGCCGGCGCTCCCGACGACCGCAGCGCCCGCAAGTTCGGCAGCCGCCATGCCGACGTCGTGCAGTTCGTGTTTCTCGACGCCCACGTGGAACCGATCACGACCGACACCGATCGGGAGGTGCTCCTGCGGTATGCGCTCATCGGCGACGGCATGGATCCGACCGCCGTGACCGATGACGGCGGTGACGACGGCACCTGACGCCCCGAGCAAGGCCATGCCGCGACCCCGAACCCATGCTCCCGACCCCGGCACCCAGGCGGGCGTCCGCCCGTGGCTCGTGGTGGCCGCCATCGCGCTGCTCGCGATTCTGGCGGCTGCGATCTGGCTGCTCTGGCCCCGCGAGGACAAGCTCGGCGCGGTGACCGAACTCCAAAAGCGGCTGCTCGAGGCCGGACGCAAGCCGAGCCGTGCGGCCATCGACCAACTGATCCGCACCGTCGACCGGATGGATCGTCGCGACGTCGCCGCCGCCTTTCGGGCGGCCGGCACGGAGTGGAAACGGCTCGAGCAGGAGGCGATCGACGCCTACTTCCAAGCCGCGGCCGCCGACCGCCCCCGGCTGCTCGACGACTACATCGCCAGACTCACGGCCTATCACGAACTGCTCGTGGCGATGAACCCCGGGGCCCGGCCCGACTCGCCCGCCTATCTGCCCCGCGAGCGGCCGCGACGCGACCCCAAACAGCAACCAGCCAAACCGCCGGCCAAGCCCCCGGCCGACGCGGAGGCTGAAGCCGCCCGCCGCCAGCTCGCCGAAAAGTTCGAAGCCGCCGTCGAAGCCCACGCCAAATCCCGCGGCCAGACGCTGCCGGTCTTCCGCTGAGGAGCCGATCCGCCCGCGACTCTTCGAGCCACGTTCACTTCAGGAGCCACTGATGCGCCCCTCGCTCTCCCGCCCCCTGCCGAAGGCCGTGACTGCCCTCCTGCTTGCGGTCGCACCACTCGGCTGGCACAAGGCCGGCGCGTCCGAGCCCGCGGCGACCCACGAGACCCGCGACCTGCTCGGCTGGACCTTGCACGTAAACAAGGCGCTCCTGGCCTCCGCCCCGGAGGCGACCGCGACGGCCATCTCGCTGCTCAAGGAGCAGCTCGCGGAGGTCGTCCGCGTGGTACCGCCGGCCGCCGTGGCGAAGCTCCGGGAGACGCCGCTCTGGTTCTCGCCTGAATATCCGGGTGTGCCACCGCGGGCCGAATTTCATCCCGATGCCGGCTGGCTGCGGAACCATGGCCGCGATCCGGCCATGGCCCGGGCGATCGAGTTCACGAACATCCGGATCTTTCCCCAGGAGTGCGAACGAATGCCGAACTTCGCGCTCCATGAGCTCGCCCACGCCTACCACTTCCGCGTGCTGGGCTTCGACGACCCGGCCATCAAGGACGCCTTCGAGCGGGCCCGGGCGGCCGGTCTCTACGACAAGGTCGAGCAGCACCACGGCAACGGCCGACCCAACTCGGTCGGCCGCGCCTACGCCATGACTGACGAGAAGGAGTATTTCGCCGAAGCGACCGAGGCCTTCTTTTCGCGGAACGATTTCTTCCCCTTCACCCGCGTTGAACTCCAGGCCCACGATCCGCGGATGCTCCGCGTGCTCGAGACCGCCTGGGGTGTGGCTCCCGCAGCTGCCGCGGCTTCGAAGCCGATCCGCGTCTACATCCTGGCCGGGCAGTCGAACATGGAGGGGCACGGCGAAGTCGCCGCTCGCCCCGACCGCAACGGTGGCCGCGGCAGCCTCGCGTTCCTGGCAGGCGACCCCGACACCGCGGCGACGTTCGGCCCCCTGCGCGACACCTCCGGCACCTGGCTCGAGCGAAGCGATGTCTGGATCGACTACCTCGACCGCTCGGGCAGGCTGGGGGTCGGCTACGGCGCCCGACCGGAGCTGATCGGGCCCGAGCTCGGCTTTGGCACGGTGGTGGGCGACGCCCACGACGAGCCGGTGCTGCTCGTGAAGTGCGCCTGGGGCGGCAAGAGCCTGGCGATCGATTTTCGGCCGCCGAGCGCCGGCCAGCCCGGATACCCGCTGGGCGAGAAACGGGCGGCGGAGATCGCCGCGCATCCCGAGATCCTGGGCCACTTCTACCGCGAGATGCTCGCGCTCGTGAAGCGGGCGCGAGGCAAGCTCGCGGCCGGCGAACTCGTTGCAGATGCCGCGGCTCGGGGCCACGTGCTGGCGGGCTTCGCCTGGCACCAGGGCTGGAACGACCGAATCGACGACCGCTTCAACGCGGAGTATGCCACCAACATGGCGGCCTTCATCCGCGACGTCCGCCGCGACCTGGATGCCCCCGACCTCCCCTTCGTGATCGCGGAGACCGGGATGACCGGCCCGGATGAAAAACACCCTCGCGCCCTCGCGCTCATGAAGGCCCAGGCGTCGGTGGCGGCGCTGCCCGAGTTCGCAGGCACGGTTGGCTTCGTGCCGACGCGGGAGTTCTGGCGGCCCGCCGAGGAGTCACCGGCCGATCAGGGCTACCACTGGAACCGCAACGCCGAGACCTACTGGCTGATCGGCACCGGCCTGGGCCGGGCCATGCTCGCCCTCGAGCAGGACCGCGCAGCGAAGTAGCGCCGCCGGGAAATCCGTCGGCGGGGGCGGTTCCGGCCGCCCGATTTCCCCTTGCCGCCGAGCGGCGGCTTCCCTAGTCTCCCCGCCCCGCCGGAAACCCCGGCGACCCACAGGACAGGGAGGCTCGGTCATGGCGGTCACGCTCGGAGAGCTCGCGGCGGTCGTCGGTGGCGCGGTTGCGGCTGATGAGACGAGCCTGCCGCTCACGGGTGCCGCCACCCTCGAGACGGCCACGCCCCACGACATCACGCTCGTCGATTCCCCCGACAAGCTCCACCTGCTGGCAAAGTCGGCCGCCGCGGCCGCGATCGTGCCGGCCGGCTCCGGGCCGCTCGACCGGCCGACGATCGAAGTGGCCGACGTCCACGCCGCCTTCGCGGCCGCGATCACCCGCTTCCGGCCGCCGCGGGCCGGCCGCCGCACCGGCGTGAGCCCGCAGGCGGCCGTCGATCCCTCGGCCCGGCTGGGCGACGACGTCGAGATCCATCCCTTCGCCACGGTCGGGGCCGACTGCGAACTGGGACCCGGTGTCACGATCCACTCGGGCGCGAGGCTCATGGCCGGCTGCCGCGTCGGGGCCGGCACCACGATCCATCCCAACGCCGTCCTCTATGAGAACACGCTCGTCGGCCAACGCTGCGTCGTGCATGCCAACGCCGTCCTCGGGGCCCACGGCTTCGGCTACAAGGTCACCGACGGCCGCTATGCGATCTCGGCACAGCTCGGCTGGGTGGAGCTCGGCGACGACGTCGAGGTCGGTGCCTGCACCACGATCGACCGCGGCACCTACGGGCCGACCGTGATCGGCGGGGGCACCAAGCTCGACAACCTCGTGATGATCGCCCACAACTGCCGGCTGGGGCGTCACAACATGATCTGCTCGCAGGTGGGCGTGGCGGGCAGCACCTCCAGCGGCGACTGGGTGGTGATGGCCGGCCAGGTCGGCGTACGCGATCACGTCCACATCGGCGACAAGGCCGTGCTCGGGGCCCGCTCGGGAGTCTCCTGCGACATCGAGGCCGGCAAGACCGTGCTCGGCGAGCCGGCCATCGACCTCCGCGACCGCAAGCTCCAACTGGCGACGATCTCGAAGCTCCCCGAGATGCGCAAGGAACTGAAGGTGCTGGCCGCCCGGCTCGACGCCCTGGAGCGAACGGGCGCCGCCGGTTCAGCCCCCGTCGCCGACGCCGCCTGACGCTTGTTGCCCATGGACGTGCGACGCGAGACCATCCCCGCCCCGAGCCTCGCCGGCGAGCCGATCGGCATCCTCGCCGGCTGGGGACGCTACCCCGTCGCGGTCGCCGAGGCGATCCGCCGCGCGGGTGGCCGGACCGCGATCCTCGCGATCCGCGACCACGCCGACGCGGCCCTCGAGCCCCTCGCCGACGTGGCGGGCGAGGTGGGTGTGGCCGAGATCGGCGGCGCCGTCGAGTTCTTCCGCCGGCACGGCGTCCGCCGGGCCACGATGGCCGGCAAGATCCATAAAGCGAAACTCTTCACCCGGCACGCCTGGCTCCGCCACCTGCCCGACTGGACGGGCATCAAGACCTTCTGGCCCCACTTCGTCAGCCGCCGCTGCGACAACCGCGACGACTCGCTCCTGGGCGCGATCGCCTCGGCCTTCGATGCCCGCGGCGTCACCATCTGCCCGGCCACCGACTTCGCGCCCGAGCTGTTGGCCGAGGAGGGGCTGCTCGCCGGCCGGCCGCTCTGCCGGAGGCTCGAGGCAGACGTCGCCTTCGGCTGGCGGCTGGCAAAGGAGCTCGGCCGGCTCGACATCGGCCAGACCGTGGTCGTCAAGAACCGGGCGCCATTGGCGCTCGAGGCGATCGAGGGCACCGACGAGTGTATTCGCCGGGCCGGCCGGCTCTGCCCCACCGGCGGAATGACGGTGGTCAAGGTCGCGAAGCCCCAGCAGGATCTCCGCTTCGACATGCCGACGATCGGGATCGGCACGCTCGAGTCGGCGGCGGCCGCCGGGGCCCGGGTGCTCTGCATCGAGGCGGGCCGCACGATCCTCGTGGACCGTCCGCAGCTCGCCGAGTTCGCAGGGCGGCACGGGATCACGATCGCGAGCGTGTGCGACCAAGGCGGCGAGGCCGTCCTCGATTCCGCCCGCTCCGCCGCCTGACCGTATACTGCGGGCTATGTGGTTTCGCCCCGCGGCCTCCGCGCTCGTCGCCGCCTCGCTCGCGGGCCTGGCCGGCATCGCCTTCGCGCAGGACGCCGCAGTCGCCGAACCCGCGGGCGCCCCGCGGGCGACGCGGCCCA
>CAMCPF010000011.1 GCA_945876515.1 Candidatus Kuenenia stuttgartensis | reverse complement strand
CGATCGCGGCTCGGCCATCATCCCGGCCACGGTGTCCCGCCAGGTGGCGTAGTGGGACGTCTCCTTGTGGGCCAGCGCCGCCTCGGGCGAGCGATACACCTCGACGAGCACGAACCGCGTCGGGTCGTCCTGCTGGCGGACGACGTCGAACCGGGCGACGCCCGGTTCGGTGAGGCTGGCCCGCGCGTTGGCCAGCGTGGCGTCCTCGAAGGCGGCCTCGCTGCCGGGCTTCACGTGAACGAAGACATGGACGATGTGCATCGGTGCTGCTCCCCGGCCGCGGCGGCCCTCACTCGGCTCCCCAGAAGTCCACGACGCAGACCTTGTCGACGTGCGGCCCCACGATCGCCACGAATTCCTTGTGCGCCGGATGCGGCAGGTAGGCGTCGCGGTCGGCCTCGGTCTTGAAGGTCACGAGGAAGCAGTGGGTGAAGCCCCCGGCCTTGCCCTCGGGGGAGACGTCGGTACCCCCCTCGAAGCCGTCGATCTCCGCGATCTTCGCCGGCAGGCCCCGGAAGGCCGCGACGATCCGGGCCACGTCGTCGGCCGTCGAACCGTCCTTGAACTTGAAGAGCACGACGTGGCGGAGCCTGCGGCCGTGGTCCGTGCCCGTAGCCGGCTTGCCGGCCGCGACCCCCAGCGTCTCGAGCATCCGGTCGGCCACGAACCGGTTGCCGGCGGCGTTCAAGTGGACGCCGTCGGTCGTGAGCGTGCCCTTGTCGACTTTCGTGGCGTTGGCCGTGGCGAGGTGAGCGACGAAGGCCTTCCGCAGGTCGAGCAGGCCGGTCTTGAGATCCGCGGCGACGCCGCGGGTGACGGTCGAATACTCGTCGAGCATCGCGTCGAGCTTGTTCTCGCCCGTCGGCTTCTCGCCGATCACGCTCGGCGTGCAGAGGATCACGCGGGCCCCGCCGGCCCGGATTCGCTCGACCAGGCTTCGCAGCCCCTTGTCGAAGGCCTCCTTGGGCGTGCCCTGGCCTCGCTGCGAGTGCCAGACGTCGTTGATCCCGATGTAGACAATGACCGTGGTGGGCTTCTTCGCCAGTACGTCGCGGTCGAGCCGCTTCTCAAGGTCGGGCACCTTGTTGCCGCTGATGCCGGCCCCGATGACCTCGATGCCCTTGTCCGGCAAGGCCGCGGCGATCGCCTCGCGGACGAGCGTCACGTAGCCGCCGGGCCCTGCGCCCCCCTGGGTGATCGAGTCGCCGAGGAACACGATCCGCTCGCCGGCGGCGGGCGGACGGGTCGCGGTGTCGTCGGCCCGGGCGGAGGGAACGGCCATGGCCAGGGAGGCTCCGAGGGCGAGGCAGTAGGCGAGCGGGAGCAGCGTCGTGGGGTGCATGGCGGTGAGGGCCCGGGGTGCGAGGTGTGCGACGGCGAGGATCCGCGTGAGCAGACCTCGGGGGCGGAGTATAGATGGCCCGAGCACTCGTGGCCCGGCCACCCCGGGGTACGGGGGGCAGGGTGGTTTGTGTCCGGGTCGGATGAGCGTTAGAGTGCCGGCGTCTCGTGGGAGGTTGCGGATGCAGGCCCCCACGCCCCCGGAGAACCAGTCCCGATGGCAACCCCTGCGAAGCGAGTGGCTCCGGCGGCGACCCGCCGCGAGTTTTTGAAGGCGGCCGCGGCGACCGGCGCCACCGCCGCCGCCCCCTACGTGATCACCTCGAAGGCCCTCGGCGACGCCACCACGCCGCCGGCCAGCGACCGGATCGTGATGGGCGGGATCGGGATCGGCAACATGGGCTCGGGCGACCAAAATGCCTTCCTCGGCATGCCCGGCGTGCAGTACGTGGCCGTGTGCGACGTGCGGAAGAAGTGGCGGGAGGAGGGCAAGGCCCGGGCCGACAAGAAGTACGGCAACGGCGACTGCGCCGCCTACGTGGACTTCCGCGAACTGCTCGCCCGCGACGACATCGACGCGGTGCACATCGCCACCCCCGATCACTGGCACGCGATCATGACGATCGCTGCCTGCCGCGGTGGCAAGGATGTCTACCTTCAGAAGCCCGAGACGCTCACGCTCCGCGAGGGGCCGCTGATGGTCGGTGCGGCCCGCCGCTACGGCCGGGTCGTCTCCGGCGGCAGCCAGCGGGTGCTCGGCGACTATCGCGGCATCGTGGACCCCTGCTGGGCCGGCGAAGTCGGCACGATCAAGGAGCTCGACATCTCGGTCGGCGGGCCGTCGCTGTTTTGCGCCCTGCCGGGCCTGCCCACGCCCCCCGACATCGACTGGGAGCTGTGGCTGGGCCCGGCCCCCTGGGAGCCTTACAACCCCGGTCGCTGCGACGGCAACTTCGGCACCGGCGGCAACAGTTGGCGGAGCTACTCTGACTACTCGGGCGGCAGCCTGACCGACTGGGGGGCCCACCACTTCGGCGGCGCGATCTTCGCCGCCGACCTGCGGGAACTGCAGCCCGTGAAGGTGGTCTACCATCCGGCCGACGGCAAGCACGGGCCCTACGTATCGGCTGAGTATCCCAACGCCGTGGCGATCCACCACAACCGGCCGCAGCCGCTCCGCCCCGGGAAGCCGTCGGTGGCGCACCAGGGCGCGATCCAGATCCACGGCGACGGCGTCAAGCGGGAGCCCAAGGCGGTGCCGCTCTACCGCAACGGCGCCGGCAGCATCTACGCCGACTTCATCGAGTGCGTGAAGACCCGCGAGAAGCCCTTCCGCGACATCGAGCTGGCCGTCAACACGATGGCCACGCCCCACATGATCGCGATCGCCTATCGGCTCGAGAGGTCGCTCGAGTGGGACCGCGCGGCTCAGGCCTTCAAGGGCGACGAGGAGGCCAACCGGCTCGTCGATCGGGCCCGCCGCGAGCCCTGGATCATCTGACCGCCTTCCCGCATCCGCGACGCACCCATCGAAACCGGAGACCTTCGCATGGCCATCGACCCCGCCAGCCTCGACGCCCCCTTCGCCGCGCTCGCGGCGTTCGATTGGGGCGGCGATGCCACGACTCTCGCACCGATCGACGCCGCCGTCGTGGCCGCCCACGCCGACGCCGGGCTCAGGGCCGATCTCGAAAAGCGGCTGGCGGCGGTGCTCGGCTCGCAGGCCTCGCGGGCCGCGAAGCAATACGCCTGCCGGAAGCTGTCGCTGATCGGCTCGGCTGGGAGCGTGCCGGCGCTGGCGGCCCTGTTGGGCGACAAGGAACTCTCGCACATGGCCCGGTTCGCGCTCGAGCGATATGCCGCCCCCGAGGCGACCGAGGCGCTGCGGAAGGCGCTCGGCGGCGTGGAGGGCGACCTCACGATCGGCATGCTTTCGTCACTGGCGGCCAAGCGCGACGCCGCGAGCATCCCGGCGATCGCGACGCTCGTGACAGGCGACTCGGCCGTGGCGGCGGCGGCCGCCGAGGCGCTGGGCCTGCTTGCCAGCCCCGAGGCGGCCGTGGTGCTCGCCGGCGTTACGACAAGCGGCGCGGCGGCCGAGGCCGTCGTGGACGCGCGGCTCGCCTGTGCCGAGGCGATGGTGAAGGCGGGCCGGAAGGCCGACGCCCGGGCCATCTACGAGGCGCTCTCCAAGGCGGTCGGCGATGCGCCGACCACCCACCGCGGCCGAGCCGTCCGCATGGCCTGCCAGCGGGGCCTGTTCGCCGCGATGGAAGGCTGACGAGCCGCCCGCCGTAGGCCCGCTTTCGACTTCCTTCCCTTCGAGGTGACTTCGATGGTCGTTTCCTGTCCTGCCCCCGCTCGTTCATTGCTGGTGGCGGTTGCCTGCCTGGCGGCCGTGGCCCCGCGGGCCGAAGCGGAGCCAGCCTCGCGCGAGGCCTTCGCGTTCGCCGTCGAACTGGTCAAGGGCGCCGATCCCGACATGCGGGCGGTGGCGCTCGAGCGGCTGCGGGACGGCCTGCCGGGCGGGGCCTACACGAAGGAACTCGCGGAGAAGGTGCTGCCGACCGTGCCGGCGGACGTGCAGGTGCGACTGATCTCGACCCTCGCCGGCCGCCGCGACGCCGCCGCGTTGCCCGGGCTCGTGAGCATGGCGGCCTCGGGCGACGAGGCCGTCACCGCCGCAGCTTTCCGGGCGATCGCGGCCCTCGGTGGCGGCGGCCAGGTGCCCTTGCTCGTGGCCCGGCTGGGCAACGGGCCGGTCAGCGACGCGGCCCGCGCAGCGCTCGTCGCGATCCAAGGGACGGATGTCTCGCCGCAGCTCGCGGCCGCGGTGGGCGACGCCACGCTGCCGGCGGCAGCCCGCGGGATGATCTTCGAGATCCTCGCCGAGCGGCGCGACCGGGCCGCGATTCCGCTGTTCGTCGCGGTCGCCAAGGCCGACGACCCGGAGCTGCGGGCCGCCGCGATGCGGGCCCTCGCGAAGCTCGGCGGTCCCGCCGAGATCCCGGGCATGGTGGTCGGCTACCTGACGGCCCCGGCGGGCAAGGAGCGGGACGATGCCGAGCGGGCGATCCTCGCCGTGTGTGCGGCCGGGCCGGAGGCGAAGGCGGCCGCCGCGGCGGTCTTGGCCGCCTACCGGGCCGCCGATCCGGGCACCCAGGAGACCCTTCTACCGCTGGTCGCCCGGGTCGGTGATCCAGCTGCGCTCGCGATCATCGACGCGCTGGTAGCCGCCCCCGATCCCGCGCAGCGAAAGCTCGGGCTCACGGCCCTCTCCCGCTGGCCCGACGCGGCCGTCAAGGACCGCCTGCTCGGCCTGCTCGCCCAGACGGGTGACGACGGGGAGCGGCGGCTGCTCGTGGGCACGCTGATCCGGATCGCGCCGATTCCCAACAACGGGCTCTCCGACGCGCAGCGGCTCGCCTTGCTGGCTGACACGATGAAGCTCTGCACCACCGACGACGACCGCCGGCGGATCCTCGAGCGGGCCGGCGCCATCCGCACGGTCGAGACGCTCCGGTTCATCGTGCCCTCGCTCGACGCACCGCCGCTCGCCGAGAACGCAGCCAGGGGCGTGGTGGAACTGGCCCACCAGCAGAAGCTCCGCGATGCCAACAAGCCCGAATTCACGGCCGCCCTCGAGAAGGTCCTCGCGGTGGCAAAAGATCCGGTCACCCGGGAGCGGGCCGAGCGGTACCTGCAGGGCAAGACCTGGGAACGACGGTAGCCACGGGCCGCGGCGGTGTGGTCGGGCGGCCGGTCGGCCCGCGTCAGCGGTCGTCGTAGACGCTCGTGACCTCTTCCTTGGTGATCGGGGTCGGCTGGTCGTCGCTCACGAGCTGCACCTGCACCCGCTGGTGGCCGGCCCGCCGGCCTCGGGCACGGACCTTGTAGATCGCCTCCTCGCCCGGGCCCAGCTTGGCCAGCGGCTCGAACTCGATCGCGAGGTTCTCGATGCGGTGTCGTCCGGGCCCCTCGGCTTCGACCGGCTCGAGGTCGCCCAGCAGCGTGGCGGCCAGCCGCACGCCCGAGGCTGCCTTGGTCCCCTCGTTGGCGACGCGGATCACGTATTCGGTGACGCCCTCGACCTCGATCGGGTCCTCGCTGTCGGCCACGTGGAAGGCGAGGGCCGCCAGCCCCTCCACCTGGCAGACGTGGAGCGCCTGGTCCGATGGGCCGTCGGTGCTGCGGGCCGCCGCGGTGATCCGCTGGCCGCCGGCCTGAACGGGCATCACCACCACCTCCACGATGCCGGTCTCGCCTGGGGGCAGTTCTTCGAGATTCCAGAGCACGCGGTGGCTGCGTTCGTCATGCCAGCCGGCGTGGTTCGCCCGAACGAACTTCATTCCGGGAGGCAACTGTGCGGCGAGCTCGACCGCGCGGGCCGACGCGGTGCCCGCGTTGACCATCGAGATCGTGCAGGTGGCCGGCCGCTGGAGGAACCGTCGGGCCGGCATGTCGATCGTGACCTCGAGCGTGGGCGCCGTGACCGGGATCGGCAGCGGCTGGTCGAGCTCGATGCCACCGTCGGCGCGGGCGACGAACCTGGCCGGCGCCCGGCCCGGGCTGCGGGTGCCCAGGACGAGGTCGATGGTCTTCGACTCGCCCGGTCGCAACTGCCCGACGTCGAACTCGAGTTCGGGGCCGGCCCGATGCGAGACCGTCTCCGGCAGGAAGGCCTCGAGCACGACCCCCGTGGCGGTGCCGGAGCCTGTGTTCGAGACGGTGAGCGTGACCTCGACGTCGCCACCGATCCGAACCGGCTCGGGGGGCGGGCAGTCGATCGTCAGGGCGGGCTTCGTGGCCCGCGTGCGGAGCGTGGCGTCGGCCCGGAAGCTGACGCTCGCGACGCTGCCGACCTCACCCTCCGCTTCCGGCATCAGCTCCATCAGCACGCGGGCCTCGCCGGCGGGTGGAAGGGTTCCGAGCAGCCAGACGAGTTCGGCCTTCGCATCCTCCTCTGCCGGCGCGGCCGGCGGGGTGGTGGCGATCAGGGACGTGCCGCGGGGCACCTCGTCGCGGAGCGTGACCTCGTGGGCCGTGGCGCTGCCGACATTGCGGACGAGGATCTCGAACCGGGCCGGTTGGCCCACCTGGATCTCCTTGGGCCCGCGCTTCTCGACCGTGATCTGGGGCGTCTGAACGCCCTCGAGTTGCAGCGGCCCGGGCACGCCCTGCCCTTCGATCGCCTGCTCGGCCTCAGGTTCGTCGGGCAGATCCACGGGCGATGCCTCCACGGGCAATGCCGGGGGCCCTCCTGGTCCAGCGTTCGGGGTAGCCGCGGTGCCGAGCGGTCGCGGGGGGCCGATCGGCGGTGCGGCGGCAAACGGAGGAGGCGGCAGCCCGACTGGGATCGCCGTGGGGGGCGGCTCGACCGCCGTGGGCGATGGCGGGAAGGGCGAGGGCCTGGAGGTCGCGTCGATGGCCCGCGGCGAGACGGTGTCGAGGGCCGCGGGGGGCGAAGGCTCGGCGACGGGGAGCGGCGCGGCAGCGACCGCGAAACCGGGTACCTCGGGGTCAGCCGTCTTCGCGGGCGCAGCGGTTGCCGGTGGGATTGGCGGAAGGTCGCTGGCAATCGGCTCGGCCTCAGCCTCAGGCGGGGCGTCCGCCACCGGGGCGTCTGTTGGCAGCGGCAGTTGGCCCGGCGACTGTTCAGCCACCGGTTCGGCGGCGACCGGCAGAGGTGTCGCCGACGGTGCGGAGTCGATGGCCGCGGGAGTGCTCTCGCTGACGGTAAGGGGCAGATCGAGGGGCGGCGAGGCCGCGATCGGCTCACCGAGCGGTGTTGCCGGGTCGGCAGCCGAGTTTGGTTCAGAGGTGGAGTTTGCAGACGCAGGAGAGTCGTCGGGCTCGGCCGGAGGGGCTCCAGGCGGGTCGGTTGTCGGCGGTTCGCTCGCGGCGGGCGATGGCTCCCGGGCGGGCGGAAGATCCGGCGACGAGAAGCGGGACATCATGCGCGAAGGCTGCTCGGCTGCGAGTTCGGCGGGAGCGGCTGCATCGTGCGAGGCAGGCCGCGTGGCGTAGCGGTCGCCTGCGAGGTTGCCGGCGTCGCGGCCTGCTTCGCCCCGTGACGACCAGCGATCCGACGGTGACTGTGGGGTTGGCTGGGGCTGCGGCAGAAGTGCCGGCGGGGCGGTTGTGGTCTCCACTGCGACCGTCTCGGCGCCAGCCGGGGTGACAGTGGCCGCAACGGCCGTCGTGCCCGGATCGGTCGGCCCGTCCACGGGCCGGCCACGGCCAATGCCCAGGAAAAACACCAGCCCGAATCCTGCGGCGGCGCTGGCCACCACACCGGCCGCGACCGGCCAGGACGACGATCGCGGAGGGAGCACGAGTTCCTGACGGGAGGGCCGAGGCACGGCCACATCGACGGATTCCGGAGTTGCTGACATAGGGCACCTCGTGGCCACCGCGGGCGGCGAACCGGTCTCCGCAAAGCGGGTTCGGGACGCGGGGAGGTAGCACATCCGCCCGCCCCCGGAGAAGGCCAATGCGGCCGACTGCATCCGGCCCGGAGTTCCCGGCAAACTGGGGGCTCCCGGGCGTCAGTCGCCCGCGAGGACGTCGTGGAGCCGGAAGTGAAACTTGCCCAGCCTGCCGCCGTAGTGGCCGGCCGAGATCACCGGAATGCCCGGACCGGCGGCCGCGCGGATCCCGGCGGCCATCGCTGCGGCCACGGCCTGTTCGCTCTCGCCGTCGATCACGACCTCGATGCAGGCGGCTGCGTCAGGGTGAAGATCGGTCGCCACGCGGCCTGCGAGCGCCGGGCAGAAGGCGTCGTTGGTCGAGGCCTTGAGCTGGGGATAGCGGGAGCCCACCTTGCTGCCCGAGCGGACGGCCCCGCCGGGAAACGGCGTGATCGTGCCGGGCACCGCCGCCACCGCCGCCACGCCCCGGCGAACCGCGGCGAGCGTGGCCTCGAGCGACTCCCCCTGCACCAGGAAGTTGCCGCCGCCGACGCCCTTGCCGACACCGGCGGTCTCCTCGACGAGAAACTCGCCATCCATCACCGGCACCCGCCAGTGCCGGCGGCCGGCGACCACCTTCGTCTTCTCGTGGCCGTCGCCGAAGAATCGGACGTGGCTGCCGAGGGGGATTCGTTCTTCCGCGCCGAGCAGGCCGTCGAACACGGCGGTGGTCGGGCAGGTGAGCAGGCACTGCGCCGTGCGATTGCCCGCCGCCTTGGCGACCGCCTCCGGCGAGAAGCCGAAGAGCATGAGCGCGGCGCCCGGTCGGCCGTCGGGCGTTTCCTCGGGTGGGAGGAGTGTCTCGACACCGGCTTCAGCGTCGCAGCCGATCACGCTCGTGCCGTAGCCGCAGGTCGCCCGCACGGCCGCGTCGAGCCAGTGGGCGTCGTGGGCCGTGACCACCAGCCGCGCGTACCGCAGCCGAAATGCCTCGGCGAACGTGTCGACGATCTGCGTGGATCCGATGAGCATTCCGGAAGCCCGCTTGCGGTTCGGAAAGCGTGATGGCCAGGGCTGTCCGCGGCCGGTTTGAACACGGATTCCGACAATCTCCTATCTTAGGGGCATCGGACTGGAAACCGCTTCCCCAATCGCGGTGTACAACCCGGTTCTTCGCCGGCCGCCCGGCCCTCGATCCCCGTCGCCAGCCCCGTTTCTCGTCTTCGGAGAGGAGTCGACCGATGCCCTGCGTCTTCCTGCCACTCGTCCTGCGGCTGCCATGCGTTCAGACGGCTTCCGCCCCAGCGTCGCGGCGCACGCTGGTCGTCGGCCTGCTGGCGGCGTTCGTCTGTCTGGCCGGTGCCCCCGCCTCCGCGGCTCCTCCCGCCGGCCTCGCCGGCAAGGGCGTGGCGACCGTGCCGGCCGACGCCGCCTTTCTCTTTTCCTCGCTGCGGCTCAAGGAGCAATACGACGCGATCGTGACCAGCAACGCCTTCGCGGCCATCCGTGAACTGCCGGCCGTCAAGCGGGCCTTCGACTCCTGGGAGGAGCAGCGCGAGATGCCGGGCAGCCCGGTCTCGATGTTCCTCACGTTTCTGGAGCTGCCCGAGAACGAGCAGGCCGTCGAACTGCTCACCGACATGGTGTCCACCGACACCTTCGTCTACGGCGAGCCGTCGTGCGTGGCCTTCGTGAAGCTGCTCAAGAAGCTCTCGCAGGTGCAACAGTCGGCAGGCTTCCAAGGGGAACCGGAGGAGGAGATGGAAGAGGACGTGCAGGCGCGGCTCGGCGGCCCGCGGATCCTGCCCGTTCGGCGGCAGGTCGAGTTTGACCTCGACGTGCCCGGTGTCACCGGCCAGGCCGAGGCCATGCTCGCCGTCCTGGCCGACAACCTCGACCTCGTGGTCGTGCCGGACATCGTCTGGGGTTTCAAGACGACCAAGAAGGAGGCGGGCGACTTCCAGGTCAAGCGGCTCGAGGTGCTCGCCAAGATGCTCGTCGAGATGAACCCCGACCTCGCCGGGGCGCTGGCCCGAAAGAAGGTGGCCGGCGGCGAACTGCTGACCTTCACGCTCGACGGCGGGCTGTTGCCCTGGGACGAGATCGCGGCCGACTTGGCCGACAATCTCGACGACTCCGACGATCTCGATCGGCTGCTCGATCGGGTTCGTGGGCTGGATGTGGTCGTGGGGCTGGGCATGGTGGGCGACTGGGTCGTGCTGTCCGTCGGCGACTCGGTGGACCATCTGGAGAAGCTCGTGGTCGGGGGCAAGGGCGAGGCCCTGGTCGACATCAAGCCGTTCGCCCCACTGCGGGACGACGCCGACAAGAGGCTCACCGCGATCTGGTACGTCAGCGAGCCGCTCGCGAAGGTGATCGCGGCGGCGCCCGAGGATCTCGATCCGATCATCGCGGCCGTGGCCGCGGCGATCGACGAGGATGGTGACGTGCCGGCCGAGGCCGCAGCGGACGGCCGAGCCTGGCTGGAGCGGGCCCGTGCGGAGTATGCCGCGTGGCTGCCCGAGCCCGGTCCGTGGATGGCCTATTCGTTCATGGCGAAGGACGGCTACGAGGGTTATGCGTGGGACTGGTCGAAGAACCTGCCGCTCGATGCGGGCAAGCCGCTGGATCTCCTGGCTCACGTGGGCGGCACCCCGGCGGCCGTCGCGGTCTCGCGCTTCAAGCTCGATCCGGCCCGGCTGGCCCGGATCGCCGCCCTCGTGAGTGATGGCTGGGGAATGTTCGCCAAGCATGCGCCGGTCGCGATGGGCGACGACGAGCGGGAGAAGTTCGGCCGGATGGAGGCGGAGTTCGGACCGCTGGTGAAGCGATTGGCCGCGACGCTGTCGGGGAAGTTCGCGGCCGCGGTGGCCGACGGCCAAGTGGGGCTCGTGCTCGACGGCAAGACGACCATCAAGAAGCCGCAGGCCGCGCTGCCGGCCTCGGCGGAGCCGCTGCCGCTCGTGGAGCCGGCGATCGTGCTGCCGCTAGCCGACCGGAAGCTGTTCGTCGAGGGTCTCAACGACCTGTTCGAACTCGGCGACGACCTCGTGGCGGCCATGCGGAAGTTCGACCCCGACTCCGTTCCAGCGGGCTACGAGGTGCCGGCACCCATGAAGACCAAGGTCGAGGGGGGATCGGTGTGGTCCTTCGCCATCCCCGATGCCGGTCTCGACAAGGAACTCGCCCCGGCGATCGCGGTGGGCGACAAGGCAGCCGTGTTTTCACTCGTGCCGGCTCAGGCGGGGCGGATGCTGGTGGAGCGGAAGCTCGAGACCGGCGCGGCGCTGGCGACGTTCCGGGAGCCGCTCGCCGGTGCGGCCGCCCTCGACTTCCCGGCGCTGGTCGATGCGATCGAGCCCTGGATCGTCTACTTCACCCGCTACGGCTGCGTGCAGCAGCGTGACGGAGAGGTCGATCCCGATGCGGAACTCTCGAAGGCCGATGAGAACGACAAAGCCACGGAGGCGCTCGAGCACGTGAAGGTCGCGCTCGAAGCCGCCCGCTGCCTGAAGGCGGCCGTCGTGGAGACGGCCCCCCGCGACGGGGCGACCGTGACCCACTGGCGAAACCTCATCCGCGACCTGCCCAAGCGGTAGCGGTCGGACTTTATGGGCGGCCCTCCGGCCGCCGGCGGACGAGCCCGCGGATCAGGATGTCGCCGCCGGGGTGGAGAATCTCCTCCACCTCGACCGGGGGCGGATCGGGAAGCGTGGGCAGCGCGTCGCCCGATCCCCCGAGGATTTTCGCCGCCGTAAAGGCGTGAATCTCGTCCACGAGGCCGCCAGCGAACAGGCTGCCGAGCACCGCGGCCCCGCCCTCGACGAGCAGGTTGGTGAACCGCCGCCGGCCGAGTTCAGCGAGCAATGAGGTGAGCCGCTCGTGCGGATCGGCTTCGATTCCCCGCCAGACCTCGCAGCCGGCCGCTTCCAGGGCCGCGATCCGGCCTGAATCGGCGTCGGGGCCGACGGCCACCAGCACCGGCCAAGCGCGGGCCGAACGGACGAGCGCGGCCGCAAGCGGCAGGCGGGCCCCGCCGTCGAGCACGATCCGAGTCGCGCGACGAGGGCCCTCGGGCCGTGCGGTCAAGAGCGGGTCGTCGGCCACCGCCGTGCCCACGCCCACGAGCACGCCATCGACGCGGCCGCGGAGTTCATGCACGAGCGCGAGTGACTCCGGCGACGAGATCCAGCGGTCGCCTCCGGCCGGCGCGGCCAGCCGGCCGTCGAGGCTTGTGGCCCACTTGGCGATCACCCACGGGCGCCCCTGGGTGACCAGTGTGCGGAAGGGGGCCGTGAGCCGGCGGGCCTCGACATCGAGCAGTCCCACCTCGACTTGGATGCCGGCGGCCTGGAGGGCCGCGATGCCCCCACCGGCCACCGCGGGAAACGGGTCACCTACCGCGACCACCACCCGGGCGATGCCGGCCGCGACGATCGCCGCGGTGCAGGGGGGCGTCTTGCCGTGGTGGCAGCAGGGCTCGAGGGTGACATGGAGCGTGGCCCCGCGGGCGGCAGTGCCGGCGCGGACCAGCGCCCCCGCCTCGGCGTGCGGGCCGCCGAAGTGCTCGTGCCAGCCCTCCGCGATCACCTCGCCGGCGGGTGACGCGATCACCGCACCCACCATCGGGTTGGGCTCGACGCGGCCCTGGCCCCGGCGGGCGAGTTCGAGTGCCCGCCGCATCAGCCGTTCGTCAGGTGGTACAGCCATCGCCATCCGCCCGCATCGTCATGCCGTCCAGCGTGTGCGCAGGCAGGTTCACTCCCCGCGGCGTCAGCTGCCCGGCGTCCAGATAGTCTTCTTTTCGCCGCCTGCCGGAGGAGCCTCGCCGCCGGGAGTCCAGAGCTTCCCGGCCGCGACGGCCGGCGCGGCGGCCTGCGAGGCGGCCGCTCCGCCCCGTGCCCCGGCGAGGGCGTTCAGATCCACGCCCGCCTCCATCAAGACCTCGGCCAGCGCCTGAAGCACCTGCCGGTCGGTGCCGTGGTCGCGTTGGAGGTGCGCAAGCAGCCGCGTCGCCTCAGCCTCGTCGCCCCGCTGCATGCGGATTCGCAACTCGGCCACGTCGAGCATCCCGTCGTTGGCCTTGAGCTCGGCCGCGATTCGCCGCAGTTGGCCGATCAACTCGAGCCGCTGGACGCTCGACTCGGCCCGTTCGACGAGGGCGCTTAGCGCCTCCCAACGGTCCTGCGGCGTGGCGTCGGGCCGGGCGGCCAAGGTCGTGGCCGCCCGCTCAGCGGCGAGTTCGAAGCCGGCGTCGAGCGCGGTGACGAACACACCCCGCAGCTGGTCGAGCGAGAGGGCCGCCATATCGAGGCGATGCCAGACGAGCGGAGGCACCACGCCGAGCGGCTCGGCCACATGGATCGCCGCGGGCTGGGGCAGGCCGAGCGTGGTCCGCATCGCGGTCCAGGCGGCGCTGGCGTCGGTCCGCCGTGAGGTGGCCTCGCCTTCCGTGACGATGGCCTCGAGGCGGAGCCGGCCGGCGGCGTCAGCGACCGCCTGGCGGGGCGACTTGCCCAGCAGTTCCGGCAGCGGCGTGTCGGGCCAGACGGCCGCGAACCGCGTCCAGAGCGCCTGTCGCTGGCCCTCCATCAGCGTGTCGAACACGGCCGGCTCGCCCGCGGCCGGCGGCGCGGGAGGCACGGCGGGCATCGCCATCTTGAACTGGCTGCCAAGCAGCCAGGCGGTCGGCGTCACCCCGGGCATGTCGAGCGCATCGGCCGCTGCGAACGTGCAGCCCAGTATCCCACCGACCTGCGGCGCCGCGAGATCGACGTCGGGCGCGAAGCCCTGGAGCACCGCCTCGGGCTCACGGTCGGTCTGCCGGCCGAAGATCAAGAGGGACGCCAGCAGCCGCGCGGGTGCCCCGCTGTCGTACACCCGCCAGGCCGACCGCGGCGGTGCGGCGTTTCGCGACACCCAGGCCGAGCGGTCGATCTGCGCCGGCTCGCACCGCGGGTCGTGCCGCAGCTTGTCTTCGAGCAATTCGATCGCCGTGGAGCCTTCCTCGCCGACCGGCACGGCCAGCGGGGCCAGCCGGCTGGCGAAGGCGATCTGCGGCGAGCGGTCGGGGTTGGCCTCGGTCTCGAGCGCGATCGCCCGACCGGTGGCCTCGAGGGCGTCGTCGGCGGGCGTGTCGGGCAGGTTCGCGACCGCCAGCCAGGTCTCCGACGCCTCCATCGGCCGGGCCAGCATTTCGCAGAGCGTGGCGATGTTGGTGTGGACGGCGGGGCTGGTGGCGGCGACGCCCTTGAGGCTGCGAAACACCGTCAGCGCCTTGGCGAGCCGCCAGGCCCGGGCGTGGGCCAGTGCCGTCTCGAAATCCGGCCGCCACGACTCGTCGCCGGGGGTGTCCTCGAGTGCGACTTTCGTGCGCAGCGCCGGCGGCACGCCGGAGGAGCCCACGATCGCCGCCAGCATCCGGCGTTCCTCATCGCTGCCGAGGCCGCGGTCGGCCAGCCAATCGACGAGCCCTTGGGCGAAGCCGATGTGGCCGGTCTGTGCCGCCGCCTGCACGAGTGTGGCCGCGATCCGCACGAGCTCGGGCGACACGTCCTGCGCGCCATCGTGCCGGCCGGCCGCCACGGCCGCCTCGCGGGCCCTGTCGAAGAGGGCCGCCGCCTCCTGGATCCGCCCGGCGATCGCGTCACTGATCGCGGCGTGGCCGAGAGCCAGCGGGTTGTCGGGGCAGGCCTCGAGAAACCGGCGGCTCGTCTCGGCGGCGGCCGGGAACTGCTTGGTGCCGAGCTCGAGCTTCGTCCGCGTCGCCAGCAGGCAGGGGCGGCCGGGCGTCTTCTCCTCCAGCCGTTTCACCTGATCGAGCGCGGCCGAAACTTGGTCTCCCTCGATCAACCGGTCGAGCTGCTCGAGGTCCCCGATCAGATCCGGGCAACAGAACTTGAGCTTCTTGCCGGTGCCTCCCGGGCACGGGGCGTAGGAATCAATGGCCATGGGGCGACTTGCTCGCGGCGACGAAGGGGGCGAAAGATCGCACTTTACCAGAGGTTCATGGTCGCGGCAGGCCGCCCTGACGGTTGTCCGGGCCCGCGCGGGGCTGCATACTTCCACTCTCGAGAGCGCGTCGGCGGGCGGCCCGCGCTCGCCCTGCGGAAGCCCGGCGAGCCGTTCCTTGCAGCAGCCCCGCATCATCGTCGTCGATCCCGCCGGCCCCGGTGGCCTGCCCTACTCCCGACTGTTGGCGCGGCTCCACCCGCTGGAGCTCCGTCACGAGCGTTTTCTGGACGCCGCGCTCGGGTCGCTCGCCCGCGACGCCTGGGATCTCGCGATCCTGGCCGCCCGCTCGGGGCCGCGGCCCGATACCCTCCTCGCCTCGCTCCGCAAGGCCGACCCGCAGCTGCCGGTGATCGTGATCGATCCGAAGCCGGAGGTCGCCACGGCCCGCGCCTGCCTCCAGGCCGAGACCTGCGACTACCTCGAGCTCGACCGGGCCGAGGCCGACCTCGAAAGTTCCGCCGAACGGCTGCTGTCTGGTTCGCGGCGGCGGGCGGCCGAGGAGGTGCTCCGCCGCGCCGTCGAGCGGCCCTACTCGTTCGCCGGCTTCCTGGGGGAGAGCCCGGCGATGCGGGAGGTCTACTCGCTGATCGAGCGGGTGGCGGCGAGCTCGGTGGACGTGCTTGTGACCGGCGAGACCGGCACGGGCAAGGAGCTGGTGGCCCGCGCGATCCACGGCGCCAGTCGCCGTGCTGCCGGACCGTTCGTGCCCGTGGACTGTGGCGCGATCCCCGACGCGCTCCTGGAAAGCGAACTCTTCGGCCACGAGCGCGGCGCCTTCACCGGGGCCGACGCCCGCCGCATGGGTCTCGTCGAGTTCGCCGACGGGGGCACGCTGTTTCTCGACGTGGTCGGGGAGCTGCCGCTGCCCCTGCAGGCGAAGCTGCTGAGAGTGCTCCAGGAGCGGCGGGTGCGGCGGGTGGGGGCCCGCCAGGAAAATCCGGTCGATGTCCGCGTGGTGGCGGCAACCTCTCGGCCGATCGACCAGATGGTGGCGGAGGGGGCGTTTCGCCGCGACCTCTTCTACCGGATCAATGTGGTGCGGATCGACCTGCCGCCGCTGCGGGACCGGGGCGACGACATCGGTCTGCTGGCCGAGTTTTTCGCCAATCGCGCCGCTCAGGAGATGGGTCGCCCAGTCGGCGGTCTCTCCACCGACGTCTACCAGGTGCTCGCGGGCTACCACTGGCCGGGCAACGTCCGCGAGCTGCAGAACGTGGTGCGGCGGGCGATCGCGCTGACGCGGTCGCCGGCGGCGGGCATCGACGACCTGCCCGACGAGGTGGTGGCGGCGGCGGGGCGGCCGGCGGCGTCCGACGCCGGGGCGAGCGGCTTCATCGCCCGTCGCGCCGAGCACGTGGCCCGGTTCGAGAAGCAGTTTCTCACCGAGTTGCTCACGCGGCACCAGGGCGACGTCACGGCGGCCGCCCGGGAGGCGAAACTTCCCCGGGGCACGCTCTACCGCTTGATGAAGGGCCACGGCCTCGACGGCGCGAGCTTCCGCAAGGAGCGGACCTGAGGGTCTGCGGGCGCGGGATTGCGCGGCGTCATGGGTGACGCAGGCTCGGGGTGGCCCGTGCCATCTCGCCGGACGCTCGCTCCGTCGATGGTGACGCAGGCTCGTGGTGGCCCGGCCCCGTCGCCCGGACGTTCGCTACGGGCATCCTGCCCTCCGCTCACTCGATGCTGGCCTTCGCTTCGCAATCCTTGCTG
Source organism: Candidatus Kuenenia stuttgartensis (assembly GCA_945876515.1). Lineage (GTDB taxonomy): Bacteria > Planctomycetota > Planctomycetia > Pirellulales > UBA1268 > QWPN01. The sequence continues at coordinate 4,210 of CAMCPF010000011.1, read as the reverse complement.
CGCTCGGCCATCAACGCCGGCTCCGGGGAACGGGCCACCCCGAGCCGTCCAACGGTGCGCAAGGGACTGTCCCCTCGCAGCAAGCGGCTGAAGCTTCGTCTGAACGCACGCCGCGCGCCACAACGCGCACGAGCACGGCCGCCCGGAGGTGCGGCCGCCGGGCGGAGGCCCGGCAAGGCGGCAGGGGGCATGGAGGCCCCGGCCGCCGTGAAGATGGATGCCCCGGCAGCCGTAAAGCCAACTTCGTCTGAACGCACGCTGCGCGCCAGAACGCGCACGAGCACGGCCGCCCGGAGGTGCGGCCGCCGGGCGGAGGCCCGGCAAGCCCGCCGGGGCCAGGGATGGCCCGCCGGGCGTGTAGCTGGAGGCCCGGCAAGGCGGCAATGGCCATGGATGGCATTGCCGCCGTGTAGCTAGTCAGCCCCGCAGGGCGGCGCCTGCGCGGGCCGCGCACTCGGCGACGATCCGATCCACGGCCTCGGCGGCGGCTTCGCCCGTGAGCGTGCCCGACCGGCTGCGAAGGGTGACCGCCACGAGGAAACTCTTCTTCCCTGCGCCGAGCCGCTCGGGATCCCGCCAGACCTGGCCGACGTGACAGGCCTCGAGCAGGTCGCCGGCGGCGGCGTGGATCGCCCGCTCGAGTTCACCCCAGGAGACGCTCTCGGCGACGACGAGATTCAGATCCCGCGCCACTGCGGGGAACTCGGGGGGGCGCACCAGGCGGCGAGCTCCGCCGAGGCCCGCCGCGAGCAGATCGAGCCGCAACTCCGCCGCGGCGACGGGGGCGGGGAGCGAAAACCGCTCGCGGGCGGCCCGCGCGATCTCGCCCACCACCCCGACGCGGCGGGCCGGAAGCCCGGGCGACTCGAGGACGATCTCCGCCGTGCGCCCGCGGGCGAACGGGTCGAGGCTTGCCGGCTGGTAGTCGATGCTGGACTCGCCGTTCGGCACACCGAGTTTGGCGAGCAGGGCCGCGCACAACCCCTTGGCCCTGAAGAAGTCGCCCCCCGTGACGAACGCGACGAGCAGCGGCTCATCCACCGGGCCGGCGGCCGTGTCGGCGCCGGCCGGCCTGGCCAGGTAGCCGCGGGCGATCTCGAACAACTCGGCGTCCTCGTTGCCCACCGCCACGTTGCCACCTCGGGCCTCGAGCAGGCTCGGCAGCAGGCTGCGGCGGAGCCGGTCGGCTCCGCGGACGAGCGGTGGCGCGATCACCAAGGGCGTGGCGTCGCCCCAGGGGCTCGCCAAGCCGGCGAGCGACTCGTCCACCACGCTGCGGGTCATGGCCTCACACAAGCCGCGACCCACGAGCACTTCGCCGGCTCGGCGCACGGCCTGCTCGCGGTCGGAGAGGGCGGCGGGGCGGGCGGCGATCGCCACGTCTTCCGGCACCTGCTCATAACCCTCGATCCGCGCGATCTCCTCGACCAGGTCGATGTCGCGGGTGCAGTCGCGTCGCCAGGTGGGCGACCGCCAACGGCGGCCGCGGTCGTCGAGCGGCTGGAAGCCGAGCGCGACGAGGATCTTGCGTTGCCGTTCCGGCGGAATGTCGATCCCGAGCACCTCGGCCACCCGCTCCGCAGCCAAGCCGATCTCTGCCGGGCTCGAGGCCAACCGCCCGGCCGTCACCGCATCGCGGTCGAGCATACCTCCGGCCAGTTCCAGGATCAGGGCGGCGGCCCGCCGGCTGGCCCAGTCCACCATCGCCGGATCGGGGCCCCGCTCGAAGCGATAGCTCGAGCCGCTGGCCAGAGCCAGCGACCGGGCCGCGGCCCGCACCGGCAAGGCCGCGAACTGGGCCGACTCGATCACGACGTCGTTCGTGGCCGCCGAGATCTCGCTGTCAGCCCCGCCCATCACGCCGGCCAGGGCCACTGGCCGCTCGGCGTCGGCGATCACGCACATCCGTTCATCGAGCGAGTAGGTCTTGTGGTTGATCGCCGTGAAGGGTTCGTCAGCGGTGGCCCGGCGCACCACGATCCGGCCGCCGCGGAGCTTGGCCAGGTCGAACGCGTGCAGCGGTTGGCCGCACTCGAGCATCACATAGTTGGTGACATCCACCACGTTGTTGACGCTCGCCACGCCTACCGTCCGCAGCCGATCGACGAGCCAGCTCGGGCTTGGTCCCACCCGCACGCCGCGGATCACGCGGGCTGAATAAAAGGGGCAGATCTCCGGCGACTCGATCGCGACGGCCACTCGGTCGGCCGCAGGCTCCGCCCCCTCCAGCGGCCGCGGGTCGGGCACCGCCAGCGGCCGGTCGTAGAGCACCGCGGCCTCGCGGGCCACGCCGACATGCCCCAGGCAGTCGGGCCGGTTGCTCGTGACCTCGATCTCGATCGCGGTGTCGTCGCCCACGGCGGTCGTGGACTCGTGGTTGAGCCCGGAGAGCGCCAGCCGCTCGGCGAGTTCGGCGGCCGTCGCCGGCAGTTGCACGTAGTCGGCGAGCCAGGCGGTGGAGATGATCATGGTGGGCTCGTGAGCGGCTGGGCCGGCCGGCGGGCGGCGTCAGGTCAGAACTGCCTCAGGAAGCGGACGTCGTTTTTGTAAAAGTCGCGGATGTCGTCCACGCCGTAGCGGCGGGCGGCGATCCGTTCCACGCCCAGCCCGAACGCGAAGCCGGTGACGGCGTCGGGGTCGTAGCCCACCGCCGCCAGCACGGCCGGGTCGACCATCCCGGCGCCCCCCATCTCCACCCAGCGGCCGCCCCATTCCATGTCCACCTCGACGCTCGGTTCGGTGAACGGGAAGAACGAGGGCCGAAACCGCACATGCACGTCGCCGCCCAGGAACCGCGAGGCGAACAGCCGCAGCACGCTCTTGAGGTGGGCCATCGTGGTGCCCGGCTCGACGAGCAGGCCCTCGACCTGATGGAACATCGGGTAGTGGGTGGCGTCGGCGGTGTCGGGGCGATAGACGCGGCCCAGCGAGACGATCCGCAGCGGCGGCTCACGGCTCTCCATCACGCGGATCTGTACGGTGCTCGTCTGCGACCGCAGGAGCAGCGGATCGGCGGCCCGGGCCGTGGCCAGATAGAAGTTGTCGAGCGGGTCGCGGGCCGGATGCTCCGGGGAGATCGCCAAGGCCTCGAAGTTGTGCCACTGGTCCTCGACCTCGGGGCCATCCACGCTCTCGAAGCCGAGCTGGCCCATGATCTCCTGCACCTGCCGGATCGTCTGCGTGATCGGATGCAGGTGGCCGAGCGGAATGGCATCGCCCGGGAGCGTGACATCGATCGTGTCGGCGGACTCCGCGCCGCCACCGCCGCCGAGCCGTGACTGGGCCGACTCCAGGAGCGCGGCCACGGCGGCCTTGGTGTCGTTGAAGGAGCGGCCGGCGGCCGGCTTGTCGGCGGCCGGGATGCCTCCGAGCGCTTTTTGCACCGCCTTCAGCCGACCGCTTCGCGCTCCGGCGAACTCGATCCGGGCCGCCTCGACCGCGTCATCGTCGGTGGCGGACGCGAGCGCCGTGGCGGCATCGCTCCGCAGGCGTTCGAGTTCTGCGAGAAACGTGTCGAGCGGGGAGCCTGCCACGTTGCTCACGCGACCGCAGCCGGCTCCGGCAGGCCGAGGCCCTCGCGCACGGCCGCCACCACGGCGTCGAAGCCGGTCGGATCCTCGATCGCCATCTCGGAGAGCGTTCGGCGGTCGAGTTCGCAGCCAATCTTCGCCAGGCCGGCGATCAGTTGGCTGTACCGTAGGCCGCGCTCGCGGCATGCTGCGTTGATGCGGATGATCCAGAGGCGGCGGAAGTCCCGCTTCTTACGGCGTCGGTCGCGGTGGGCGTAGACGCCGGCTCGGAGCAGCGATTCCTTCGCCGTGCGAAGCAGGCGGCGACGGCCGCCGACGGAGCCCTTGACCCGCTTGAAGAGCCGCTTCTTGGCCCGCAGCCGGGGCACGACATTTTTGGTACGCATGGATGCGATCCTGACACTGGTGGTCGGTGTTCCGGCGGGCGGCGCTCACCGCCCACGGAAACGACCAAATGTGCCTGAAATCCGCCGGAATGCAAGCCCGGCCCATTTTCCGGGCCGGGAGTGCCAACCGCCGCAGGCTCGGGGTTGCCGGTCCCTGTCGCCCGGACGTCCGCTGCGTCGCGGGTAACGCAGGCTCGGGATTGCCCATGCCATCTCGCCGGACGCTCGCTCCGGCCATCCTAGCCTCCACTCGCTCGATGCTAGCTTCGCTCCGGCATCCTGCCTGCGCTCGCT
>CAMCPF010000010.1 GCA_945876515.1 Candidatus Kuenenia stuttgartensis | reverse complement strand
CGAGATCGCTCTCGATCTGCGCCGGCGGCATCCGCCGGGCTTCGATCTCCTCGATCGCGAGCTCCGCCCACTCGACCGCATCGTCGTAGCTGAGCAACTCGAACGGGCCGGCCTGGTTCGGGCTGTGGCACTTCTGGCACTGGGCGTGGAGGAAGGGGAGCACGTCCTGAAAGAACGTCGGCGCGTGGGGGGCCGCGGCAGCCGCCTGTTCGGCCGGCCGCTCCGGGCGATCGAGCGGACAGCCGGCGGCCTTGGTCACGGGCACCCGCACCTCGCGGCCGGCGAGCAGGTCATTGATCGCGTTGGCGAGTTCCGGATCGGCATCGCCGGGCGTCATCACGCCGCGGAGCTTATAGCGGTCGTCGATCCGGCCGGCGTAGCGGATTCGCCGGCTCCGATCCACGAGCACCACCTCGGGCGTGACCGTCGCGTCGAGGGCCTCAGCGAGGGCGAAGCTCGTGTCGAGATAGATCGGGAACGTGATCCCGAACTTCGTGCGGTATGCCTCGACCTCCCCAGGGTCGTCGGCTTCGCAGACCAAGCCCACGAAGCGGATCCCGTCGCCAGTGAAGTCCGCCGCCAACTGGCTGAGCACCGGGGCATATTCCTGGGCGAGCGGGCACGCAGGATGCAGGAACGCGAAGCAGACGGCCCGGCCTTCGGCGCCGAGCAGGTCGGTAAACGGCACCACCGCGTCGTCGAGCCTGTGCACGACGAGGCGGTCGGCCGCAATCGGCTCCGCCACGAGCGGTCGCTCCGCGGCCGGCACGGTCGCGGCCAGTGGCACCAGCCAGCACCAGAGCACGCTTCGAACGACGGCCCGCATCATTGTTGCAGCATAGCCGTTCACACCGGCGCAGAAAAACAGGATCGAGCTCCATGCCGCCAGCCTTCCCTTCGGGCCGGCTCCGCGACCACACGGCTCAGGACGCGGGCCAACGCAACGGTCGCGACACGCTTGGCAACGCCGCATCCCAACAGCCGGTCACCCGCCTAGCCGCAGAGCCCTGCGTGGAGGATTTCGACCGGGTGCAAGGCCCGCCGGCCGGTGCCGTCGGCAATCTGGTGGCGGCAACTCGTGCCCGAGGCCGCGAGGATCGTGTCGGCCGCGGCCGCCCGCACGGCGGGGAAGAGCACCAGTTCACCGATCTTCATCGAGACCTCGAAGTGCTCCCGCTCGTAGCCGAAGGAGCCGGCCATCCCGCAGCAGCCGCTCGGGATCACCTCGACGGCGTAGTTCCGCGGCAGCCGCAGGATGGCCACGGTGGGGTCCAGGCTGGCGACCGCCTTTTGATGGCAGTGACCGTGGACGAGCACCCGCCGCGAATCGGCCGTGAAGGCGTCGGGGCCGATCAGGCCGCCGGCCGCCGCGCGGGCCAGGAACTCGTCCAGCAACAGCGCGCCGTTGGCGAGCGACTTGGCCTGCTCGACGAGCGGCTCCGGCACGAGGTCGGGATACTCGTCGCGAAACGAGAGGATCGCCGAGGGCTCCACACCCACGAGCGGCTCGGCGGCCGAGACCACGCCCGCGAGCAGTTCGACGTTGCGGGCCGCAAGATCACGGGCCTCCCGCACGAGCCCCTTGGAGAACTGGGCCCGCCCGCTGTCCACATGGTCGGGAATCACGACCTCCCAACCGAGCCGCTCGAGGAGTTCGATCACCTTGATGCCCACGTCGGCGTCGAGAGTGTCGGTGAACTCGTCGGCGAAGAAGTGCACGCGGCCGAGCCGGCCGGAGCCTCTGTTGCCCTCGCGCCGTCGCCACCAGCCGCGGAGCGTGGTGCCCGGTAGCCGCGGCAGCGAGCGAGCCGTCGCGAAGCCGAGCCCGCGCTTGACGAGCGCCGAGACGCCCGGGGCTGTCACGGCGAGGTTGTAGAGCCAGGGTACGACCGCCGCCCGCCGGAGCATCGCCGCGGAGCCGGCGATCAGCCGGCTCCGCCAGGGCACGCCGGCCGCATCGTGCCGGTGCTGCTCCCACTCGGCCTTGAGCCGGGCCATGTCCACGTTCGAGGGGCACTCGCTCTTGCAGGCCTTGCACGAGAGGCAGAGATCCATCACGGCGGCGAGCTCCGGTCGCGTCCAGGGATCGGCCACCGCCGGATCGGCGAGCGCCTGCCGGAGCACGTTGGCCCGGGCCCTTGTGGTGTGCTCCTCGTCGAGCGTCGCCATGTAGCTCGGGCACATCGTGCCGCCAGCCGCCGCGGGCTTGCGGCACTGCCCCACGCCCGTGCACTTCTCCGCGGCCCGCAGGATCCCGCCGGCCTCGGCAAACCGAAACGCCGTCTCGTGCTCGGGCTCGGGCTCGCCTGAAAGGATTCGCAGGGAGGTGTCCATCGGCGGCGCGTCCACGATCTTGCCGGGGTTGAAGATCCCGTCGGGATCGAAGGCCCGCTTCACCCGGCGAAAGAGCTCGTAACACTCGTCGCCCACCATCGTGCGGACGAACTCGCCCCGCAGCCGCCCGTCGCCATGCTCGCCCGAGAGGCTGCCGCGATACTTTTTCACGAGCGCCGCCACATCGGTGGCCACGGCCCGAAACATCGTCAGGCCCGCCGCGGTGCGCAGGTCGAAGAGCGGCCGCAGGTGCAGTTCGCCCGCGCCGGCGTGGGCGTAGTGGACGCAGTCGATTCCATACTTGTCGGCGAGCAGCCGGTCGAACTCGGCGATGTAGGCGGGCAGGTCGGCGACGGCCACGGCCGTGTCCTCGACGATCTCCCGCGGCTTTTTGTCGCCGGGCAGGTTGTTGATCAGCCCCTGTCCGGCCCGCCGCAGCTCCCAGACCTTCTGGGCGTCCGCGCCGGCGAGCAGCGGGTAGGCGTAGCCGAGGCCGGCCTGCCGCAGTTCGACCTCGAGGCCGCGGAGCCGCGCGGCCAGCACCGCCTCGTCGGCGTCCCGCATCTCGACGACGAGCACCGCCCCGGGATCGCCCACCACGAACGAGCGGTTGCGGGCCTGCTCGAGATTGTCCTTCGTGCAGGCGAGGATCTTGTCGTCGATGAGTTCGCAAGCGGTGGCCCGGGCGGCGGGATCGCGGTCGGGCCGCATCACCACGAGCGTGGCCCGCAGCGCCTCGTCCACACTCCCGCAGTGGACGCAGAGCAGGGCCCCCGGCGGCGGCAGCGGAATCAGGGCGAGCTCATATTCGACCCCGAAACAGAGCGTGCCCTCGGAGCCGGCCAGGAGCTTCGCGAAGTTGAACGGCTGATCGCTCGCGGGATCGAGGGCGGCGGCATCCATCAGGGCGTCGAGGGCGTAGCCCGTGTTGCGGCGGGTGACCTCGGGGCGGGGAAACGCTCCGCGGATCGCAGCCCGCGTGGCCGGGTCGCCGAGCAGTTCCCGCGCCATCGCATCAAGAGAGGTCTCACGCGATTCGGGCCCGTCACACTTCGCCGCGAACGCGTCGGGAGCGAGCGGCCCGAAAGTCACCTCGCTCCCGTCGGCCAGAAACCCGCGGACCCGCAGGAGGTGGTCCCGCGTCGTGCCCCAGGCGATGGAGTTTGAGCCACAGGAGTTGTTGCCCACCATCCCGCCGATCATGGCCCATGAGGCCGTCGAGGTCTCCGGCGCGAAGAACAGGCCGTGCGGGGCAAGGAACCGGTTCAGGTCGTTGCGGACCACGCCCGGCTGCACGCGGACGGTTCGTCTCGCGGTGTCGAGCGACAGGATTCGGTTGAGGTGCCGGCCGGCATCGACGACGACCCCACCCCCGACCACCTGCCCGGCGAGCGACGTCCCTGCGGCCCGGGGCACGAGCGGCACGCGGTGGGCCGCGGCGAACCGGACGAGCTCGCGCACGTCGGCCTCGGTTCGCGGCAGGGCCACGGCCAGCGGCCGTTCCTGATACTCCGAGGCGTCGGTCGAGTAGATCGCCCGGGCGACGTCGTCACGCCGCAGCTCGCCCGCGAGCCGGGCGGCGAGATCACTCAGGGCGGCGGCGAGCGGGAGCGGCGGCATGGCAATCACGATGTTCCTACCATGCCGCGGCCGCTTGACGCACCGAATAGACACCTGTACACTCTTGGGGTTGTCCTGCCAAGACACGCCGCAGGAAAAATCGTCGCTGCGAAGCGGGAGCGTGCGCAATGAACACCTATCGGATCTACGAAGACCTGCGGGCATCCCTCGGCGAGGAAGCGGCCAAGTCGCTCGCCCACACGCTCGGGCCGATGTTCGAGCAGCTGGGCGAGACGGTCACCAAGGTCGAGTTTCGCTCGCTTGATGCCACCGTCCTCCGGCTGGCGGAGGCTCAGGAGCGCACCGAGGTGCAGGTGGCGGCGCTCACCGTTGCCCAGGCCCAAACCGAGGTCCAAGTGGCGGCGCTCACCGAGGCCCAGGAGCGCACCGAGGTCAAGCTGGCATCGCTCGCCGAGGCCCAGACCCGCACCGAGGTCCAAGTGGCGGCGCTCACTGAGGCCCAGGTCCGTATGGAGGTCCAACTCGCAGCGCTCACCGAGGCCCAAACTCACACCGAGAACAAACTTGGGGCGCTCACCGAGGTGGTGCAATCGCTGGTCTTCAGCGGAGAGCGCCAGGCGGTGCGGCTCGATGCGGTGCTGGGCCGGACGTTCGAGATGCAGTTTCGTGACCGGCTGACGTCCTACCTCGGCCGGCTGATGCGGCGGGGCAGGCTGCTGCGAAACGACGAGGTGCTCGACGCGGTCGAGCAGTCCGTCGATGCCGGCGAGGCCGACGAGCTGTTGCGGGCGGACGCGATCGCCACGGGCGTCGTCGATGGCCTGAGCAGCCACGTCGTGGTGGAGGTTTCAGTGACCTGTCACGCCCCTGACATCGAGCGAGCCGAACGGCGGGCCTCGATCCTGCGGAAGGCCGGCCTCGTCGCGGTGCCGCTGGTGGCGTGCGAGGTCATTTCGCCGGAACTGCTCGCGTACGCCCGCAGCCTGCAGGTGCGGGTCTGGTGCAACGGCACCATGCTCGACGCGGCAGCCTGAAGGCATCAGGTCGCGGCCACCGACCTGCTCGATCACCTCGCCTGCAGAGCACGGCCCGCGTGCCGTCAGGCCGCGACGCCCGGCTGTCGCTCGTGATGCGGCGTCGCCTTCAGGAGCACGCAGCCCTGCAGCACCTCCGGCCGCCCGGGGCTACCCACCGCGGCGGTCGGGCAGGCGACGAGCCCGCGGAGCCGCGGCCAGGTCTGAACCAGCGCATGCGGCACCGAGCAGGCGCTGACGTTGCCCGTCTTGGCTGCAAGGCCGTTGACCAGCTCGCCCCGGACACCGAGCGAGTCGAGCTGCATGCCGGTGAACCGCACGATGCCGGTGCCGGCCTGGTGGGGCACCACGAAGTCGAGGTCGGCCGGCCCGAGCCCTGCCGCCCCCAGCGACGAGGCGGTCGCGGCCGCCATCGCCCGCGGGGCGAGTTCGGCGATCGCCATCCCGTCGAGCGAATAGACGAGCCGTTCGGCCGCCTGCTCGCGGCCGCCTCGCGAGTCCGGCAGCAGCACGTCCCGCCGGACGTGGAAGTCGAAGGCGGGGCGGTCGGCCGGCTGCTTCTCGGCCATGGCGTGCACGATCTCGAAGTGCACCGGATGGCGGCGGTTCGCCGGCGTGGTCACGAGCGTGGCCGAGGCCATGTCGCCGAACAGGCCGGCCGTCTGGCCGCAGCCGTAGTCGGTGATCCGGCTGATCCGCGTCGCGACCACCACCAGCACGTATTCGTTGCGTCGCAGGCCCAGGCGGGGCGCCCAGCGGTGGTGCACGAGCGCGAGGGCCCGGCTGTAGCCGCAACAGAACCAGTTGATGCCCACGGCCCGGCAGGTGTCGAGGCCGAGCCGGGCGACCAGGCGGCGGGCGGCTGCGCCGGGCCGTTCGGCCGCCGCCGCCTCGGGATCGAGATGCCGCTCGGCCACCGAGGGCGGAATGAACGACGGGGAGACGAACATGATCCCCCGGCAGTCGGCCAGCGAGCAGCCCGTCTGCTTCTGGAGCCGGCGGATGGCCGCCAGCCCCATCGTCACCTCGTCCACCGGTGAGATGCCGCGCGACTCGATGCCCGTGTGGTGGGCGAACTTCCGCGGCATCGCGTCGCCGAACCAGGCGTTGTCGAGCCGCCAAGCGGGCTCGTGCACCGCGATCGCGGCGATGCCGAGGCGCGGTTCTGGGCGCGGTTCTGGGCGAGCGGCCATGGGGCGGGGTGATCCGAGTGAGGATGCCGAGGGCGAAACCGGGGGCGGGATTGTGCCGCGGAGGGGCTCCCCGGGCCAGCCGGTTTTCTCCGGGCAGAAACCGCATTTCCGGCCCGAGGTGGGCCATCTGGCGCGCCCGGCAGGGCCGGGGAGAATAATCCGGGTCCCCCGCGCATCGTTGTGATCGAAGCGCCGGGTGAGGAAGGAGCCCGCGGTGACCGAATCCGGTGGCGGACAGCCTGATCGCCCCGCACCCGGGCAGCCGCGGCTCGACGCCGATCACGTCCAAGCGATCTACGAACGATGGCACACCGATGTCCGACGATTCCTGACGGCCACCACCGGCGATGCCGAGCTGGCGGAGGAACTGCTCCAGGCAACCTTCAGCCGGCTGGTCGAGGCGGGCCATGCCGCGCGGCCGGAGAGCGTGCGGGGCTGGCTGTTCAAGGTGGCCCACAACGAGCTGCGGCTCTGGAAGCGGAGGGCGGCGACCCACGCCCGATGGCTGGGCGGCGCACGGGCCCGGGAGGGGGCCGCACCGGTGCCCTGGGAGGAGGCGATCCGCGGCGAGGAGCGGGCGCTGATACGACGCGCCCTGGCGGATCTGCCGCCCGATCAAAGGCAGGTGGTCGAGGCGCGGATCGATCATGGCAAGTCGTTCGCGGTGATCGCGGCCGAGCAGGGGCTGCCCCTGGGAACGGTGCTCACGCGGATGCGACTGGCGCTCGCCAAACTCAGGCGGGCTCTCGGGGAGGACGAGTGACATGAGCGAACGGTTTTCACCCGCAGCCGCCGGGGATGATCGCCCAGCCGATCTCGACTGGCTTGCCGACCGGTTCGTGCTCGGCGAACTGTCGGCTGACGAGGAGCAGGCCGTCGTGGACCGGCTGGCCACTGACGATGCGCTCGCCGCCGCGGTCGCCCGCTCGAGCCGAGTCATCGCCGCGCTCCGCGCGATTCCGCCGGCCTCGGTAGAGCCTGCGACACCCGCCTCGTCCCGGACCCGGATCACGGTCGCCGCGGCGGCCGTCGCCGCAGCTCTCGCCATCGTCGCCTGCTGGCCATGGCTCGCACCTCGCTCCGGCCCCCCGGTCGCCGACGGTGGCCCGCGGGAGGTCGTGCGGCTCTGGCGGCAAGCCGACGAGAGCGTGTGGCCGGAGGAGGAGCCGCTCGCCGAGGACGATCCCGTGGACGGCGATGCCGTGCCCGACTGGATGTTGGCCGCGGTGGGGCTCGACGGAACGTCGTCGCTCGAGCCGCGGGTGCAGGAGAACTGATCTGATGAGCCGCGCTTCGTTCCACGTTCCTGGCCGGCCCATCGCGGGCATCGCGCTGGCGGCGTTGTCGTGTGTGGCCGCGGCAGCCGAGCCGATTTCCACATCGACGGCCGGGGCCGCCGTGCAGGGGCCGGCCGCCGCCGATCCGACCGCCGCCGTCGCCTTCGCAGTCGCCCATCATCCCGAGCTCGTGCCGCTCCTCGATCGACTCAGGAAGGAGGCGCCGGGCGAGTTCGCCGCCGCCGTGGCCGACCTCGACCGCACGCGGGAGCGGCTGGCGAAACTCCGCGACAAGCAGCCTGAGCGACACGAGGCGGCGCTCGCCGAGTGGAGGCTGTCGTCGCGGATTCGGCTGACGCTCGCGCGGCTGGCGACGAACCCCTCGGCCGAGGCTGAGGGGGAACTGCGAGAGCTCGTCCGCCAGCGGGCCGAGGCCCGGCTCGCGCCCCTGCGGGCCGAACGTGACCGGATCACCGCCCGCCTCGACAAGATCACCGCCCAGCTCGAGGCCTTCGACCGCGACCCCGACGCGGCGGTCGCGGCAGAGTTCGAGGCCGTGCGGGCCAAGGCCGCCAAGGCAACGCCCCGGCCGAATGCGGCCCGGAAGCCGACGGTCCCGACGAAGCCCGGGCCCAACTCCCCGCAAGCCCAACCCGCCCCGCTCTGAACCAGAATCCGCAGATGCTCTCGAGGAGACGCTTCCGATGACCACGACGCTCCGGTCCCTGACGCTGCTGGCTGCCCTCGTGGCCGCGGTTCCGGCCACCGCCGCCGAGGTCGTGCCGCCGATCGACGAGCGGTTCGCCGCGGAGCTCGCGGCCATCGCCGAGAAGCCCGACTTCCGCCGCCACGTCGTGCCGCTGCTGGGCCGCCTGGGCTGCAACGGCCGCGCCTGCCACGGCTCGTTCCAGGGGCAGGGGGGCTTCATGCTGTCGCTGTTCGGCTACGACTTCAAGGCTGACCACGCCAACCTGATGGGCGGCGACGAGCCCCGCACGAACCTCGCCGATCCGGCCAAGAGCCTGATCCTCGCCAAGCCGCTCGAGGAGGTTGATCACGACGGGGGCAAACGGTTCGACCGCGGCTCGTGGCAGCACCGCGTGCTGCTCGAGTGGATCTCGCAGGGGGCGGAGCCGGCCACCGACGCCGACGCCAGTTTCGAGCGGCTCGAGGTGGAGCCGCGGGAGATCCTCGCGACCAAGCCGGGCGACTCCTGGCAGCTCAAGGCCGTCGCCGTCTGGAGCGACGGCACCCGCGAGGACGTCACGCCGCTGTGCCGCTTTCAGTCGAACGACGACCAGGTGGCCACGATCGACGAGACGGGCAAGGTGACGGCTGCCGGCTCGGGCGACACCCATGTGGTCACGTTCTACGACAATGGCGTGGTGCCCGTGCCGGTGCTGTTCCCCGTCTCGAAGCTGGCCGGCGCCGCCTATCCGGCCGTGCCCACGCCGACGCGGATCGACGAGCTCGTCGTGGGCAAGCTACGAAAGCTTGGCGTCGTGCCCAGCGACCTGTGCACCGACGCGGAGTTCCTGCGCCGCGTCTCGCTCGACCTCACCGGCACGCTGCCGACCGCCGCCGAGGTGGAGGCCTTCCTGGCCGACGCCCGCCTCGACAAGCGCGACCGCAAGGTCGACGAACTGCTCGCCTCACCCGGCTATGCCGCCTGGTGGGCCACGAAGTTCTGCGACTGGACGGGAAACAACCTCGAGCGGAACCAAAACAACGGCACCGACAACCGCCCCGTGGCCACCGCGGCCTGGTACGAGTGGCTGCGGAGTCGGATTGCGGCCAACGTTCCCTACGACGAGATCGTGGAGGGGATCGTGCTGGCCCGGAGCCGGCTCGACGATGAGTCATACGAGGCCTACTGCGAGCGGATGAGCGACTACCAGCAGGCCGACTTCGCCAAGGCCTTCGCCGAGCAGCCCTACCTGCCCTACTACTGGAGCCGGCGGAACTTCCAGACCCCGCAGGAGCGGGCGCTCGGCTTCGCCTACACCTTCCTGGGCGTGCGGATCCAGTGCGCCGAGTGCCACAAGCATCCCTTCGACCAATGGACGAAGGACGACTTCGCCCGGTTCCAGAACTTTTTCACCCGCGTCCGACACGGGGAGACGCCCGATTCGAAGGACGAGGTCGCGGCGATGTTGAAGGGCCTGGGCATCGATTCAGCGCTCCGCGGCAATGACCGCGACAAGGAGCTTGTGAAAATGCTCAAGGAGGGGCAGACGGTCCCCTACCGCGAGACGTTCATCGTCGCCCCCGCCAAGCCCGCACCTGTCCGACCCGCCAAGGACAAGACCAAGGACAAGCCGCGCAAGCCCGAAAAAATCGTCGCCGGCCGCACGGCCACGGTGCTCGGCGGCGACGAGCACCGGATCGACCAGCTTGCCGACCCGCGGGAAGTGCTGATGGACTGGATGCGGGACGAGGAGAATCCCTACTTCGCCCGGGCCATCGTCAACCGGGTCTGGGCGGCCTACTTCAACGTGGGCATCGTCGAGCCGCCCGACGACCTCAGCCTCGCCAACCCGCCGAGCAACGAGGCCCTGCTCGACCACCTCACCGCCGAGTTCCGTCGCCGCGACTTCGACCTCAAGTGGCTGCATCGGGAGATCGTCACCAGCCGCACCTACCAGACGGGCTGGCGGACCAACGAGACCAACCGGCTCGACGAGCGGAACTTCTCCCGGGCGGTGCCGCGGCGGATTCCCGCCGAGGTGGCGCTCGACGCGATTCGGATGGCCACCGCGGCCGATGCCGCCGCCTGCGAGATGGCCGCTTCCGCAGGCGGCCGGGCCGTGGCCGAGGCCACCGCGGTGGGCTGGGGCCAGTCGGGCAAGTACGCACTGGCCGTGTTCGGCCGCTCCACCCGCGAGAGCAACTGCGACTGCGACCGCTCGATGGAGCCGAGCCTGCTGCAAACGGTGTTTCTGCAGAACGACCGCGACATGCTCGCCCAGATCGACCGCAAGGGGGGCTGGGTCGAGGCGGTGTCACGCCCCTACGATGCGGCGAAGATCGAGGCCGACCGGACCGCCGTGGTCAAGGCCCACGCCGCCGAGCAGGGCGTCGCGCAGGCCAAACGCCGGCTGGAAAAGCTCAAGGAACGCGGCGTGGAAGGCAAGGCCCTGGCCCAGGCCGAAGCGGCCCTCGCCGCCGCCCAGCGCCGCACCCGGGGCGACGAGCCGGCCACCGCATCGTCACCCGCGGCCACGCTGACGCCGGAGGATGTGGCCCGGATCGTGCGGCAGGCCTACCTGCGGACGCTCTCCCGGCCGCCGACCGAGGCCGAGGCCTCGCGGGCAGCCTCCTACTTCGGCGAGACGGCGAGCGTCCGCGAGGCGACCCGCGACCTGCTCTGGGCGCTCTTGAACACCAAAGAATTCCTGGTCAATCACTGAGAATCAAACGGGTCGGAGGGGTAGCCCATGCCAATCGAGCGGCGTAGGAAACCGAGCGCAGCAAGGATTGCGGAGCGAGGGTTCCTCCGAGCGACCGGAGGGCAGGATGCCCAAAGGGAGCGTCCGGCGAGATGGCATGGACTACCCCGGACCACACCATAAGTTTCGCAGTTTCCATTCCGAAAGGACGGCCAATCATGGCGATGCATCGAACCTGTGACGGCGTGCGGCGGCGGGACGTGCTGCGGGTCGGGGCTCTCGGCGGCTCCGCCCTCACGCTCGCCAACTATCTGGGCTGGGCCCGCGGCGAATCGGCGGCCGCGGCGCCGGCCAAGGCGGCGATCTTCGTGAACCTCGGGGGCGGCCCGACCCACCTCGACACCTTCGACCTCAAGCCCGATGCGCCGGCCGAGTTTCGCGGCGAGTTCAACCCGATCGCCACGAACGTGCCGGGGATCCAGATCAGCGAGCACCTGCCGAAGCTCGCCGCCTGCGCCGACCGCTACGCGATCCTCCGCGGCGTGTCGCACACGCTCGCCGCCCACGAGCTCGGCAGCAGCTACGTGCACACGGGCAACCGGCCGATCGCCTCGCTGCAGTTTCCGGCCTTCGGCTCCGTGGTGGCGCGGGAGCTAGCCGCCCCGGCCGAGTTGCCCACCTATGTCGCGGTGCCCACCAGTCGCCACGGGGCGGGCTACCTGGGGGTGCGGTATGCCGCCTTCGGCACCAATGCGACGCCGAAGGCGGGCCAGCCCTTCACCGTCCGCGGCGTGGCGCTCGACGGCACGCTGACGCTCGCTCAGGTGGACCGGCGGCAGGCGCTGCTGCGCGACCTCGATTCCACATTCGCCGAGATGGCCAGCGACAGCCAGCTCGTCGAGGGCCTCGACAGCTTCTCCCAGCAGGCCCGCACGATCATCACCTCGCGGCAGGCCCGGCAGGCGTTCGACGTCTCAAAGGAGGATCCGAAGTTCGCGGCCTCGTTCGGGGCCACCGACTTCGGCCAGAGCTGCCTCCTGGCGACGCGGCTGGTCGAGTCGGGCGTGCGGTTCATCACGGTGCAGCTCGGCGGCTGGGACACCCATGCCGACAACTTCACGAAGCTCAAGGACAAGCTCCTGCCGACGCTCGACGAGGGGCTCGCGGCGCTGTTCCTGGGCCTCGAGCAGAAGGGGCTGCTCGACTCGACGGCCGTGATGGTGACCGGCGAGTTCGGCCGCACGCCCAAGATCAACGTCCGGGGCGGTCGCGACCACTATCCGCGGGCGATGTTCATGCTGATGGCCGGCGGCGGCATCAAGGGTGGCCAGGTGGTCGGCGCGAGCGACGAGAAGGGGGCCGGGCCGAAGGCGGAGGGCATCAAGCCCGATGACGTGGCCGCCACGCTCTACCAGTGCCTGGGCATCGACCACCGCAAGGAATACAACACGTCGACCGGCCGGCCGGTGATGATCGTCCGCGACGGCCAGCCGATCCGCCAGCTGCTCGGCTGAACGCGCGCCGACGCCCGGGCCGCCGGCAAGGCGGGCGGAGTCGGCGCGATCATCCCGCGACTGGCAGGTACAGTGTCGGCTTGCCAGACCCCGCTTATGGCGGCAGCCCGCGTCCGCGCATCGCCATGCCCGTTAGACAGCTCTCGATGTTCGGCGAACCAGACGACGAGGCCGAGTCGGCGCACCGCCGCCGCGGCGGCGAGCCGGTGGCGGCCGCCGCGATCGACGCGGCGACGCGGGAGATCGCCACAGCGGTCTCCGACCGGATCCGGCTGGGCACGTCGAGCTGGTCGTTTCCCGGCTGGACGGGCCTCGTCTACGCGGCCAGGAACGACCGACCTGAGAGCGAGCAGCGGCTCGCGCGGGAGGGGCTCGTCGCCTACGCGGCGCAGCCGCTGTTTCGCACGGTAAGCCTCGACCGCACCTTCTACGCACCACTCGTGGCCGCCGAGTTTGCCCGCTATGCCGCGCAGGTGCCCGATGAGTTCCGGTTCGTGGTCAAGGCTCCACAGGCCTTCACCGATCCGGTCGTCCGCAAGCCGGGCTCCGGGGTCGCGGCCCGCGACAATCCATCCTTTCTCGATGCCGCCGCGGCCACGGCGACGTTCGTCACGCCGGCGGTCGCCGGCCTCGCGGCCAAGGCCGGCCCGCTCGTGTTCCAGTTTCCGCCGCTGGGTCGCCGACTCGTGGCGGACGTGCGGCAGACGGCCGGCCGAATCGCCGCCTTCCTGTCCGCGCTCCCGGAAGCAGTCGATGGCCGCCGGCCGCTGTATGCCGTCGAGGCCCGCGATCCCGAGTTGGCCTGTGACGAGTTCGCCGCCGCGATCCGCGACGCGGGAGGCGTGCCTTGCCTGGCGATCCACGCCCGGATGCCACCGGTGGCCGACCAGGCCCGGGCATTCGGTCTCGACGCCGCGGGCTGCACGCTGCCGCTCGTAGCCCGTTGGAACCTCCATGCGGGGCGTCACTACGAGGAGGCCAGGGCCGACTACGCCCCGTTCGACCGCCTCGTCGAGGAGGATCTGCCGACCCGCACGGCGCTCGCGGCCCTGGCCCGGGCGGCGGCCGCGGCAGGCCGCGACGTGTTCATCACGATCAACAACAAGGCCGAGGGCTCGGGCCCGCTCTCCGTGGCCCGGCTTGCGGCTGCAATCGTGGGACTTTGAAAAGCAGCCCGCACAGGCCGACATGGCCTTGCCTCGCTAACGCGAGCGTCGCACAATGCGAGCACGCCGGCGGGTCCCCTCGGAGCGGCCAGGCGATGCCCGGGGAACCCTCACCATGCGACGACCGATGCCGGCGGCCGGGTTCACGCTCGTCGAACTGCTCGTGGTGATCGCAATCATCGCGCTCCTGATGGCGCTGCTGCTGCCGGCCGTGCAGGGCGTTCGCGAGTCGGCCCGGATGGTGCAGTGCCGCAACAACCTCCGCCAGATCGGGATCGCCGCCACGCAACATACGTCCACCCACGGCCACCTGCCCACCGGCGGTTGGGGCTGGGGCTGGATCGGCGACCCCGACCGCGGCTTCAACCACCGCCAGCCTGGCAGTTGGGTGTTCGCGGTGCTGCCGTTTCTGGAGCAGGAGCCGCTCTACTCGCTCCAGGCGGGGCTCACCGGCTCCGCCCGCTCGGCCGCCGGCGCGAAACTCATCGCCACGCCGCTGGCAGGTTTTCAGTGTCCGTCCCGGCGGTCGGCACAAAACTATCCGCACTGGAGAACCTCCCAGGGTTACTTCACCGCCTCAGGCACGCCCGGCGTCGCCAAGAGTGACTATGCAGCCAACGGCGGGGACCGCAGCTTCTACCCGAGTGCGTCGAGCGGCGGCCTCCTGTGGCAGAACAACTGCGGCAATCCCGACTGCGGTCCGGCCGCAGTTCCTTCGGACGCGGAACTCATGACTTTCGTCGAGGCGTCCAATCTGAACCAGGCCCGTCAACCCACCGGCGTCGTCTTCGTGATGAGCGCCATCACGGCCGCCTCGGTCCGCGATGGGCTCTCCACGACGTTGTTCGCCGGCGAGAAGAGCCTCAATCCCCTCTTCTATACCACTGGCCAGAGCGCCGGCGACAACGAGACGATGTATGTTGGCGTCAACGCCGAGAACATCCGCGCCGCCAACTGGGGCGGTCCGGCGGCGCAGGACCGCGCGGGCGTCGAGATTGTCAACGCCTTCGGCAGCGCCCACTCCGGCCAGTTCGTCACCGTCCGCTGCGACGGCTCGGTGCACATGCTCTCCTACGACGTCGACCCGACTACCTACGGCCGCCTGGCCAACCGGCGTGACGGCGAGGTGATCGACGCCTCCGGGCTCTGATCGCACGCGCGTGGCGTCAGTCACGCCAACGGCGGATCGCTCAGCAGCCGCTCGAGCAGGTCCCCGACGCCGAGCGACCCGGCCATCCGCCGCATGTGCGCGACATCGAGCGAGTCTCCCAGCAGCGCCACCAGCCGCGATACGTCGTCCCATTGCCGTTCCGACGCCTCGTCGCCGAGCCGATACCATTCAAGCTTGGCGATGATCGAGTCTTCGGCCGTCGCGATCGGCACCGCGAGCGGCCGGTCGCCGCCGAGAGGCTGCGGGGCGGCCCGGCTCATCGCGGCCACGTCGAAGGGCCGGCCCCGGCTGACGAACACGTCCACCTTGAAGGCCGTCGGCAGGTGGATCACGTTGAAGCAGCTGCGCCGCTCCACGGCGTCCCGCACCGCGGGCTCGCTGACGTAGCACTCGGGGCCGAAGGCCGCCACGAAGGCCGCGACCTGCTCGGGCCGCAGTTCGCAGACGAGGTCCACGTCCATCGTCGAGCGGATCGCCCCGTGGTACGTGCTGGCGACGCTGCCGCCCACGTAGAAGCCGACACCCAGCCGACCGAGCGCGGTCGCCACCGGCTCCAGGGCGGCGACGAGGTCGTCGACATCGCTCACGGGCCGCGGTCCCCGAGCCAGCGCCGCACCTCCGCGGCCAGCGCCCGGCCGTAGGCAAGTTCCAAATAGCGGAGTCGCACTTCGGTGGCGTCGGCATCCGGGTGCCGGCGGCGGATCGCCTCCAGGGCCATCCGCCGGCCCCGGTTCGAAAGCGCACAGCCCTTCCGCAGCCGCTCGAGCGGCGCCAGCTCACGGATCCGCGCCCGCTGGACCGCGGCGGCGGAGGTCGAGGTGTCGCGGGGAATTCCGGCGAGGGCCATCTGTCACCTGGGTGTCGGCAGCAGTGTAGCGAAGGAACCCGACGAATCGGCCCGCCCCGCTGCAGCGGGCTCACCGGGCCACGAGCTTGAGTTCGACCTCGGCCGAGCCTCCGGCGGCGTCGGCCCGCTTGACCTTCACGGGCACGATGTCACCCACGTTCAGCGTGGTGCGGATCATCCGGTCGAAGGCCCGCCGCTCGTCGCGGCTCGAGAAGTCGAGCCGCTGGCCCGCCCACTCCACGAGCTCGTCGCCCGCCACGAAGCCTGCCGCCGCGGCCGCCGAGCCCTCCTCGACCTGCTCGACCTTCGGCGCAAGAGCGTCGCCCCGGGCTCGCACGAGCGCCAGGCCGAGCTTGGCCCGCTCCGGGGCCGTGAGCGTCACCTCGAGCACCGTCTCCGCCTCGCCCCGCTTGACCGTCACCGGAACGGTGTGCCCGTCGGGGTAGATGCCGAGCAGGCCCTTGAGCCGCAGGGCATTGGCCACCAGCGACCCGTCGAGGCGCACGATCGCGTCGCCGGCCGCGAAGCCCGCCGCCGCTGCCGGTGACCCGTCGGCCACGTCCTTCACGACCAGGCTCGCCGCCGACTCCCGCGGCCCTTTGGCGAACTCGAGCCCGGCGATCCGGGCGTGCTTGACTTCGCCACCGCCGGCCGCCTCCAGCCGCGGCAGCCAGATCGCGATCTGTCGGGAACTGATCGCGAACCCGAGGCCGGTGTTGCTCCGCAGGCCGAACCGGGTGCTGATCTGACCGTTGATCCCCACCACCTCGCCGGCCATGTTCACGAGTGGCCCGCCCGAGTTGCCGGGATTCACCTCGGCGTCGGTCACGATGCACTCGGCGTAGGTGCCTTGGGTGTGGTTGAGCGCCGAGATGATGCCCACCGTGAAGGTCGGGGCCTGGTCGAGCACGCCGAGCGCGAACGGATTGCCGATGGCGAGCGCCTCGTCGCCCACCCGCAGCGCGTCCGAGTCGCCGAGCGCGAGGTGCGGCACCGTCTGGCCCTCGGGCACCTCGAGCTTGAGCGCCGCCAGGTCGCCGACCGGATCGGTGCCGAGCACCTTCGCCTTGAACGAACGGCCGTCGCCAATCCGGACGGTGAACGACCGCTTGCGGCCGATCACGTGGTCGTTGGTGAGCATCAGCCCGTCGGGCCGGACGATCACCCCGCTGCCGCCGCCGATGAACACGAACGCCGGCCGGACACGGACGCAGAGCTCGGTCAGATCGACCGGCTCGGCCACGGCCGCTGCCACACCCGCAACTGCCGCGCCCGCCGACCACACGAGGCCGAGCGCGAGCACGATCGGCCAGCCTCGGCGCACGGCTCCTCGCCACCGCAACCAGGCCGTCATCGGTTCTCCTCCAGCACCACTTCGATCTCCCGCGTGTCTTCGG
This sequence comes from Candidatus Kuenenia stuttgartensis, assembly GCA_945876515.1. Lineage (GTDB taxonomy): Bacteria > Planctomycetota > Planctomycetia > Pirellulales > UBA1268 > QWPN01. Next base: position 4,447 of record CAMCPF010000010.1, on the reverse strand, counting down.
TCGAGAGCACACCCTCGAAGGTCTCGCCCGGCTGGAGCGATTTTTTGAGCCGCTGCAGATCCTCGAGCGTCTCCACGTCGCGGCCGGCGATCACCAGCCTGGGCCCTCGGCTGGGCCGCTGCACGAGCAGCGTCACCGCATCGCCGGCGGCGCTCGCCGCCACGCGGTCGGTGAGGTCCCGCCAGGTGCTCAGCTCCACCCCGTCGAACTCCAGCAGCCGGTCTCCCTTCTTGAGGCCGGCCCGGTCGGCCGGCGAGCCCCCCGCCACGCCGCCGATCACCACATCCTCGCCGAAGGCCCGCTCCATGTCGGGCTGCACGCCCAGGAACGGCCCGGGGATCCGGTCGAACGACCGCCCCCCCTTCAGCGCCTCGAGCGCCGCCGCGATCCGGTCGGCCCGGGCCACCATCCCCACGCCCGAGTTGGGGGCCCGCGTCCAACGCATCAACTGCGGCGGCGGCACGAGCCGGCCCAGCAGCGTGTCGGGTTCGATCGGCGCGGTGGCGATCCCGAGAAAGTTTCCGGCCGCGTCCACCACCGGGCCGCCGGAGTTGCCGTAGTTCAAGAGCGCGTCGGTCTGAAACTGGTAGCCGCGGTTGCGGGAGGGCGCGCTCACGATTCCCGTGTTGAAGGTGTGGCCCGACCCGCTGCTCGGGGCGCGACCCACGACGGCCACCGCGTCGCCGAGCAGGGGCGAACTGGCGGCGGCGAGGTCGAAGGCGGTGAGCTCTTCGGCCTCGATCTTGAGCAACGTTACGCCCAGCGGCTCGTGACGGGCGACGACCTTGGCCTCCCGGCGGTCGCCATTCGGCAGGATCACCGTCACACGGGCGACCGCGTTCGGCTGGCGGTCGACGCCCCCGGCGGGGTCGGCCATCAGCTTCTCGATGGAGTCGTTCGCGGCGAACGACCGCGGCTTACCCGTGCTCTTGGCGACGAAGGCGACGTCGTCGCCGAGGTTGAACAGGCTCGTGAGCACGAGCCCGTCGGCCGACACCACGAGCCCCGTCACCGGCCCGGGCGGCCGCCGCAGCAGCTGGTTGACCTCGAACGCCCGGGCCACGTTGGCAAAGGCGGCAAACCGCTTCACCTGCTCGGGCTTCGGCAGCTTCTCCCAACCCTTGATCGCGGAGCGGTGTTCGTCCCACGAGATCCGGGGCAGTGACTCTGGCGGAAACCGCCGCGCGACCTCGATCCCGACGAGCGCGGGGGCGATCGCAGCCGCGGCCCGCTTGAGATCCAGGGCCTTCTCCGCCACGCGAGTCGTGACCGGATCGGCCGCCAGGTCGGCGGGGGCCTCGAAGGCCAGCGGAATATCGGCGGACGTGAGCGGGCCGAACTTCTCGAGGAGCACCGAGGTCGGCACGGCCACACCCTGCCACCGCTGCGGTGAGACCCCGAGGCTGATCACGCCGCATAGCCGGCCGCTCGAATCGACGAGCGGTCCTCCGTCGGAGCCGGGATTGACCGCGGCGGTGGTCTCGATCGCCGGGCCCGTGTAGGGCGACTCGCCCTGCTTCTCGACGTCGTACAGGCCGCTGACGAGGCCCCGGCTGAACGAGGCTCGGCCGTTGGTCAGGAGCACACGATCCACGTCGCTGGCCGTATAGCAGATCGCGCCGAGGCCCGGGCTCTCCCGCGCGAGCGGCAGGCTGGCGAGGTTCTCGCCGTCCACCTTCAGGAGGCTCGCGGCCAGGGCGGGATCGACCGCGACGAGCCTGGCCTCGCGGGGCACGAAGCCTGGGAACATCACCTTGATCTCCTTCGCGGCGGCCGGCACGACGCTCGTGGAGGTCAGGATGTGACCCGTCGGCGTGACCACGCTGCCAGTGCCCGTGAACGACGCGCCATCGGCCGTGGTGGAGGAGATGCCCACCGTGGCGGCCAGCACGTGGTCGGCCACGGCCCGCGTGGCGGGGGGCGCGGGATCGGCCGCGGTCACGGCAGCCACCCACGCCGCCACAAGCAAGCCGGCCGCAAACCCTGTCACTCCCATCGCTCGTTGCATCGTGGCCGCGCTCCGAAGACCCTGCCCGACTTCGCGCCGTCGCATGATCGATTCTAGTCGCGCTCGCCGCCGCCCCATAGCGGCTCCTTGCGGGCCTTTCGGCAGCCCCGTACAACATCGTCTCTTGTCCTGAAGCCTTCGCATGCGCAGGGGTTTTTTCCATGGCCACCGCCACCGCTTCTCGTGCCTCCGCCCGGCTCCCCGAAGCCAAGAACGTCGGCTCCGCCCTTGACCGGGCGCTCGAGGCCGGCAAGGGCATCCTCCGGCTCTCGCCCACCTGGGTGCCGCGGAGCTTCCTCCATCCCGGCAAGCGGGTGCGGCTCCATCCCGACGACTACTACGCCTACGGCCTCGACCGCGGCGGCATCGACGAGCGATGGTTCGCGAGCACGACCGAGGCGGCCAACGAGGGCCGCGTGCCCGACGAAGGGCTCTCGTGGTGCGTGTTCGACGGCGAGCGGTTCCTGCTCCGAGACGCCGTCGCCGAGGGCAAGGGGCGGCTCGTCGGCAAGGCGATCTGGGATTCCTACAAGAAGTGGCCCGTGTACTCGAAGTTCTTCGACAACATGGGGCCGATCCCGCACCACATGCACCAGTCGTTCGACGACGCCAAGCTCGTCGGCCAGGAGGGCAAGCCCGAGAGCTACTACTTCCCGCCGCAGTACAACAACTGCGACAACCACTTCCCCTACACCTTCATGGGCCTCGAGCCCGGCACCACGAAGGCCGACGTCCGCCGCTGCCTCGAGAACTGGAACCGCGGTGACAATGGGATCCTCGACCTGGCCAAGGCGTATCGGCTGGAGCGGGGCACCGGCTGGCTGATTCCGCCGGGCGTGCTGCATGCCCCCGGCTCGCTGCTCACCTACGAGCCGCAGTGGGGAAGCGATGTGTTTTCGATGTTCCAGTCGCTCGTCGAGGGCCGCGCGGTTCCCTGGAGTCTGCTCGTCAAGGACATGCCGCGGGAGAAGCACCAGGATCTCGACTTCATCATCGGCCAGCTCGACTGGGAGAAGAACGTCGACACCCACTTCAAGGAGTCGAACTTCCTCCTGCCGATCGTGGACGAGAAGCGGAGCGGGAGCGGCGCCACCGACAAGTGGATCGTCTACGGCCGCGTGGACGACCGGCAGCTGTTCAGCGCCAAGGAGCTCACGCTCGAGCCGGGCGCGAAGGTCACGGTCAAAGACGCCGGCGCCAGCGGCTGGATCACGGTCCAGGGTGAAGGCCGGGTGGGCGTCCACGAGGTGGCCACGCCGACCTTAATCCGGTTCGGCCAGATGACGGCCGACGAGCTCTTCATCTCGGCCGACGCCGCCGCGGCCGGCTACGTGGTGGAAAACACCGGACCCGGCCCGCTCGTGGCCCTCCGCTACTTCGGCCCCGACGTCCACGACGATCTGCCCCTTCACGGAAGGAAGTCATGAGCCACTCCGCCCCCAAGCTCCACAACGCCATGTGGCCCGGCCTCGTCGGCAAGGGCACCGACCCCGGCCAGGAGCCGCCGATCTCACTCGATCGGATGCTGCAGCTGACCGCCGCCGCCGAGGTGGACGGCCAGAAGTTCGACGGCATCGACTACTTCCTGTTCCTGCCGCACACCAACCCCGAGGCCAGCGACGCGGAGATCAACGCGATCGCCGACAAGATCGCCTCCTACGGCTTCGCAGTCGGGTCGCTCGTGGCCCCGGTCTGGCCGGGCACGGTGGGCGACTCGGCGATGGGTGACGCGGCGGCCCGAGAGAAGTTTCTCTCCGCGGTGAAGATGGCCTGCCGGATCGCGAACCTGTTCGAGAAGCGGGGCGTGCGGAAGTATGGCGTGATCCGGATCGACTCGGCGGAGTTCGGCGTGGGCAAGTGGCGGGAAAACCCGCAGGCCAACACGAAGAAGATCGCCGAGACCTTCCGCGAGGCGGCCACGATCGCCAAGGACCACGGCCAGCGGCTGGCGGCCGAGGGGGAGATCTGCTGGGCGGGCATGCACTCCTGGAAGGACATGCTCGACCTCCTGGAGGAGGTGGGGATGCCCGAGACGCTCGGCTTCCAGGCCGATCTCGCCCACACCTACCTCTACCTCCTGGGCTACAACGCCCCTGAGCACGCCCTCGTGCAGCCCGGCTATTCCGAGGCCGAGTTCTGGCCGGCCTACGAGGCGATGGTGGCGAAGCTCCGCCCCTGGACGATCGACTTCCACGTGGCCCAGAACGACGGCGAGGTGCACGGCGCCGGCTCCCACGACAAAACGGGCAAGCACTGCCGGGCCGACGACCCGGCCGGCAAGCTCGACATCGTGAAGTGCTCCGGCCCCTGGCTCGAGGACGCCGCCGCCCGCGGCATCCATCACATCTGCTGGGACGGCTGCATGTTCCCCAACGCCACCCTCGAAGACCCGCACACCTGGAACACCATCCTCAAGACCATGATCGCCGTCCGCGACGC
>CAMCPF010000009.1 GCA_945876515.1 Candidatus Kuenenia stuttgartensis | reverse complement strand
GGCATCTGCTCCAGGAACGGCCACGTCTGCTGGAACCACGTGTCGCGGCGGCGGACGCTCACGCTCAGTTCGTCGAGCGTGCCGTAGGGAAAATGCTCCCGCTGTGATTCGTGTTGCTGCAGGGCCAGCGCCACCTGCCGCATGTTGTTGGCGCACTGCATCCGCCGGGCCGTCTCGCGGACGCCCTGGACGGCGGGCAGGAGCAGCGCCATCAAGAGCGCGATGATGGCGATCACGACGAGCAGTTCGACGAGGGTGAACCCGCTCGTCTGTTTCGTCAGCCGCATTGCGGAGGCCCTCGGCGTCAGCGCCGCCGAGCGGCCCTTCGACTGCGAAGGTACCAGAATCCTCCGGCGAAGCCGGCGGCAGCCAGCCCAAGCGTGCCCGGCTCGGGCACGACGACGAACTGGCTGTTGTGGTCGGTGACGGCCCAGACCGTGCCGGCCGACGTGTCCACGCCGTACTGGCCGACGGTGGTGAAGGAGCTGTTCCACGGAACGTTGCCCGCGAAGCTCGTGCCCAGCGGGGTGAACGGATCGGAGACGTTCGTGCGATACCAGATGTTCATGTCGCCGAAGCTGCCGGAGTATTCCATCGACAACACGTACGTGTTGCCTGTGCCGGTGCCGTCGAGCGTGAGGATGTCGGAGAAGGTGGTAGCCGGGTCGGGGTTGGCCGTCCAGGCGGTGGTGAGGGCCGAGGGCACGGTCGAGCCGGAGCCGTTCAGGATCGTGGCCAGGGTCTGGTTGCCGGTGGCGCTCCGGCTCTCCCAGGCCGAAAGGGCGGCGGCGTTCGGCAGGGCCACGGAGGAGTTGTTGCCGGTGCGGACCTTGCCGCCGGCGTTGATGGTCAGCGGCCGCGTGAAGGTGATGCCGTCCGCGATGCCGAGCGTGCCACCGGAGGCGATCGTGATCACGCCGCTCGTGCCGAGGGCGCTCGCGTGGCCGGCCGTGAGCCGGCCGGCGTTGATCGTCGTGCCGCCGCTGTAGCTGTTCGCGCCCGAGAGCACCTGGTTGCCGGTGCCGTTCTTGATGACCGAGCCGGAGCCGCCCGAGTCGTTCACGATCGTGCCGCTGAACGTGGCATCGAGGTTGTTGCCGCCGAGATAGAGGTCGCGGTCGAACCCGCCGGCACCGAGCCTGACCGTGCCATTGCCCCACAACGAACCCATCTTGATGTCATCGCTGCCGGCGTAGCTGAAAACGCTTGCCATGCCGCCGTTGGTGATCGTCACGACGCTCTGGCCGCTCCAGGCGTTGGCGGAGCGGGTGCGGAACTGGGCGTTAACGCCGTCGATGATCACCGGCCCGGTGAAGCCGCTATTGTCGCCGGAAAACTGCGGATCCTGTCCCGCCTCGATCCGGAGCGTTCCCGTTCCGCTGAAGTTGTTGCCCCAGACCTGGCCGAAGCCGCCCCGGTTGATCGTGAACGTGGCTCCGGACGCGACCGTCACCGGCCCGCTCCCGATCGCGCCGCTCCCCGCGCCGTTGCCGACGACGAGCGTGCCGCTCGTCACGATCGTCGATCCGCCGTAGGTGTTGGTGCCGGAGAGCGTCTGCGTGCCAGAGCCGACCTTCTCGAGCGAGAGGGCACCGGCCGAGTTGGCGATGGTGCCGCTGAACGCCCCCGACTCGTTGTCGCCGCCGACCTTGAGCGTGAACGCCGAGCCCGTGAACATCTCGATGCGGCCCGCCCCGGCGGCCAGGCTGACGAGCGTGCCCACCGTCTCCGAGTCGCCGCTGCCGCTCGGCGCCGGCCGGAGCGCGGCGTTGGCGTCGGTGAACGAGATCGTGGCCGTGTCGGGGATGGTGCGGTTGCCGATCGAGTTGGCCACGCCGAGCTGCAGCCAGGCCCCGGCGCCGAGGGTGACGTCGCCGACGAAGTCGTTGGCCGAGCCGCTCGACCGGTCGAACACGACCCGGCGGCCCGAGGCGAACGGCGACGAGATCGTCACGGTGCCGGTGCCGGTGATGCGGTTGGAGAACGTGGTGCGATCCGATGAGCCGGCCTGGAGCGTGAGGTCACGGGCGAGCGTGACCACGCCGCTGAACTCGCGGTTGGCGCCGGTCGTCGAGTCGGTGCTGCCGAGCGTGACGGTGCCGGTGCCGTTGTTGGCCACGGTGATGGCGTTGGCGACGGTGGCCGCACTCTCCAGCAGCAGGGAGACCGGGCTTGTGCCCGTGGTCGCGCTCGTGAGCGTGACGGGGCTTGAGCCGAGGGCGGTGCCGCTGGCGAGGGTCACACCGCCCGCTGCGATGGTCGTGGCCCCGGTGTAGGAGTTGGCGGCGGCGAGCCGCATCGTTCCGGCCCCGGTCTTGACTACGGTGGCGCCGGCCCGACCGCCCAGGTCGCTGATCACCGCGGTGACGTCGAGGTCAGTGGCCGCGGTGCCGTCAGCGACGTTCACGGTCCAGGCGGTGTCACCGCTGGCCTGTTTCGTCAGGCGGAAGGAGCCGGCGATCGAGTTGGTGGCATTTCCCGAGCTGGTCAGCGAGGCCGTCGCCTGGTCGCCGAGCCGCCAGTCGCCCGTCACGCTGCCGCCGTTCTGGAGCGTGAGGACGTTGGCGTAGTTCGGCCCGTCGGTGGCGGTCGTGAAGGCGAGCGTGCCGCCGTCCACGACGAGGACGTTGCTCGCACCGATGTTCCAGGCCTGGTTCACCGCGAGCGTCGCGCCGGAGCGGATCGTGATCGGCTGGCTGCCCGTGAAGTAGCCCGCCTTGAAGCTGACACCCCCGGCATCGAGCCGCAGCGTGCCGCCGGAGACCTCGACGCCCCCGATCCCCTGCCCGTTGCCGCCGCCGCGGTTGAGCGTCAGGGTGCCGGAGCCGGATTGCTCGAGGATCAGCGACTTGTTGCCGTTGCTGAGTGTGCCCGCGTAGGCTCCGGAGGCCGCCTTGAGCCTGCCGACGCCGCCGCTGCCGTCGGCGACGAAGACGTTGCCCGCGGTGCCGTTGAGGCCGGCGATGGTCTCCGTCACGCCGCCATCGAGCCGAAGTTCCGCGCCCGCTCCGCCGAAGTTCACTACGGTCGCATCGCCGAGCACCTCGCTGGCCGAGAGCCGGAGGAAGGTGGCGCTGGCGTTCGAGATCGTGAGGGCGCCCGAGTAGGTGTTGCCGGTGTTGCTCAGGGTGACGAGGCCCTGGATGGTGAGGGCACCGGAGCCGGTCAACTGGCCCGAGAGCGTCACGTAGTTATCGATCGCCGACGTTCGGCCCAGGATCGTGCCGCCGCCCGCGCCGACCGCGATCGCGTTGGCCACCGTCGCGCCGGCGACGTTCCGCTCGATCGAGCCGCCGTCGAGCGTGACGGCCGTGGTGCCCAGCGCCGTGTCGGTGCCGAGCACGATCCGGCCGGCGGAGACCGTGGCCGCGCCGCTGATGGAGTTGGCGGCCGAGAGCGTGAGCGTGCCGCTGCCCGTCTTCGTGAAGCCGGACGTGCCGGCCAGGGTGCTCGCAATCGTGGCCGAGCCAGTGCCCGTCGCGATCGTCGGGGTGCCGGAGAGCGTGAGCGTGCTGCCGGTGAGGGTGTAGCCGGTCGTCTCGAACGTGAGACCGGCCGCGGTGATGGCCTCGCCGAGCGTGACCGTGCCTGCCGTGCCCTGGAAGATGGCCGCGTCGGGCGTGGCGTTGCTCCAGGTGGCGGCGTCGTAGGGTCCGCCGGTTACGCTTCCCCAGGTGGTCGACGTCGTGTTCCACGTGCCCGTGCCTGACCAGTAGAGATCGGCGGCCGGGGCGGCTGTAGCGGTGGCTACGAGCAGCGCCGCGAGTGCGACCTGCAGGTGGCGATGTCGTGGGATGTGAGAGCCGTTCCTCACGAACAGACTTTCCTTTCCCGCCTCGCCCTTGGCTGGCTGTCGCCGCGGGAACCCGGAAGACTACCGTGAGCCTCCGGGGGGCCGCAAGCGGCCAGCCTGCCAGGAGCCAGGGGGGGTTTTCCGGGCCAGTTGGTGCGGCTTTTGGGCCGATCACGCATGCCTGGCCGCGCGTGGAGAGCCGAGGCTTACGGCTTCGTGACCAGGAACTTGAGCAGGGCGAGGAGGTCGGCCTCGGGCAGGTTCTCGAGCAGGCCCGAGGGCATCATCGACACCGGTGACGTCGTCCGTTCGTCGATCGCTTCCTTCGGTACCGTGACCGGGCCGTCCGGCGTCTTGAGGACGAGGGCGGCGGCGGTCTCCTCCGCCACGATCCCGTTGATGCTTCGGCCGTCGTCGGTGATCACGACCGTCAACTGGTAGTCGGGGCCGACCACGGCGTTGGGATCGACGAGGTTCTCGATGAAGTAGTCGGGCCCGTTCATCCAGGAACCCGTCAAGTTCGGGCCGAGCTTGCCGCCGACGTCGCCGTGCGTGTGGCAGTTCGCACACACGCGATTGAACACCGCGAGGCCATGCCGCTTGTGGTCCACCGCCCACTGCGGGGCTTCCGCCCACGTCTTCTTGAGCCGGGCCATCGTCGCCCGGGCCGCGGCCGGAGACTCATTGAGCCGGCCCCAGATCGCGTCCACCCGGGCGGCGGTGGCTTCGTCACGGAGGCTGCGGAGATGCCGCACCTGCGCGGCCGTGAGCGAGTCGCGCGGGATCCGGCCGGCGGCGATCGCGTCGAGCAGCGGGCCGGCGAATACGGGCTTCGACACGAGTGTGGAGAGCGCGGCCCCCCGCTGGCGGGCGTCGAGTTCGGGCAGGGCCGCGAGGAGCGTGGTCGCCACGGCCGGGTCGCTCGACCTGGCGACGAGCGGGATCGCGTCGCCGCGGAAGGTCGGGTTAGCGAGCAGCTTCACGAACAGCGGCACCGCTTCGGGGTCGCCGCTCTTGGCCAGGAGGTCGAAGGCCCGGCGACGATCCTTGGCAGGCGTTTGCTCGTCGGCGAGCACGCTTCGCATCCTGGTGAGCACCGCCGCGTCGCCGAAGGCCGCCGAGAGCCGCTGAACGGCGTCGGCCGCCTCGCCGCCGGCGAACCGTTCCGATGCTGCCGGCCAGCCCGCGGGCGGGGCGACCGTGCCGACGGCCGTCACTGCGAAGTCGAGCAGCCGCAGGGTCCGCTCCGCGACGGCGGGAGGGGCCGCGGCGATCTCGGCGGCGAGCAGGTCACGTCCCTCCTGCAGCCTGCCGAGATACCAGCGGATCGAGTCGGCGAGGTCGGGCAGGGGAGTGGCCGCCGCGAGTTTCAAGCCACGGGCCGGGTCGCCATCGACGAGCGGTGCGAGCCCCGTCCACACGAGCTTCGGGAGAAAGCGATCGGTGGCGTCCTCGGCATGCGCGGCGAGCGCCTCGGCCAGTCGCCAGCGGTCGGCCGGCGGCAGCGCCGGCAGCGCCGAGGCGAGCGACCGGCGGACGAGCGCGGAAGGATCCTGGGCGGCTGCCGTCACAAGCCGGTCGGCGGGAATCCGCGGCGAACCTGGAATCTCGGTGGCGAGGGCGACCGCCTGCCCGCGGACGTATTCGCTCGGATGCGCGAAGGCTGTGGCGAGTGATTCATCGTCGAGGCTACCGGTCACGTGAAGTGTCCACAGGGCCTGGAGCGCCGTGACTGGATCCTCGGAGGCGGCGGCCTGCCGCAGCGGAGTGAGCGCGCTGCGGTCGAGCCGGTCGGCCGCCGCCCGCTCCTGCAGGAGCCGTCGGGCCGTCCTTACGAACCACTCGTTCGCGTGCGAGTGCAGGGCCGCGAGTTCGGCGTCGGACTTCGTGGCGAGATTCACGGCGACGGGCCGGTAGCCGTCGGCCCAGGCGACGCGGTACAGACGGCCGTTGGTGCGGTCCCAGCGGGCGTCCACATTGGTGTGGCAGTGCTGGCGGTCGCACCAGTCGATCACATAGACCGCGCCGTCGGGGCCGGTCTGCAGGTCCACGGCCACGTACTGCTCGTCAGGCACGTGGAGCAGGTCGTAGCCGGCGTGGAAGACCTCGTAGCCGCTGCCGCGGCGGACCGCCTCCTGGTGGTTCAGCTGCCGGCCGTGGAGGTTGTGCGTGAGGATGCGGTCGCGGTAGATGGCCGGCCAGTTGTCGCCGAGGTAGACCAGCGTGCCGACGTGCGAGTGGCCGCCGTAGACGGCGTCGGTGCCCTTCTTGCCGGCGCCCCCCTCGCCGCTGTCGTAGCGGGCCGCGGCAGGCAGATAGTTCTTCAGGCCCGGCGCGAACGCCGGCGGCTCCCGGCAGATGAAGGCCGCATGGCCGGTGTTCATCTGGTTCCAGAAGTGGCCGTTACGGATGATGTGCGTGGTGCCACCACCGCCGAAGAAGCTGCGGCAGTGGGCCATAAAGGCGTCGCCGACGGAGTTGAAGTCGATGCCCCACTGGTTGCTGCCGCCGTGGGCGAAGACCTCGAAGGCTCGCCGCACCGGGTGATACCGCCAGACGGCGGCGTTGATCCGCACGCGATCCGCGGGCGGGCTGCCCGGCGGGCCGACATCGGAGGTGGTGAACACGCCGTGGTTGCCATAGAGCCAGCCGTCGGGGCCCCACGTGAAACTGTTGAGCGTCTCGTGGGTGTCCTGGAAGCCCCAGCCGTCGAGCAGCACCTCGGGTTCACCGTCAGGCACGTCGTCACCGTCGCGGTCGGGAATGAAGAGCAGGTGCGGCGCCGCCCCCACCCACACGCCCCCGAAGCCCACCTCGAGCCCGCTGACGAGGTTCAGCCCCTCGCAGAAGACCGTCCGCTTTTCGTAGCCGCCGTCGCCGTCGGCGTCGGCAAGGATCACGATCCGGTCCTGGCCCTGGCCCTGGCCCTCGGGCCGCTTGTTGGGATAGCTGTGGGCCTCGGCCACCCAGAGCCGCCCGCGCGGGTCGATGGCGAAGGCGATCGGCTGGTGGATTGCCGGTTCACTCGCCACGAGGTCGCAGCGGAAGCCGGGCGTGACCATCATCCCGCCCACGGTCGCCCGGGCCGGGTCGCTGGCGGAGAGTGCGGTGGCCGCCGCGGTGGCCGGCTGGTTCGGGATCGTGTGCCAGAGGACGGGGCTCGTGCGGTCGCGGCCGGCCGCGGCCTGCTCGGCGAACGCGGGGCGGGCGGCGTGAAACACGAAGTCGTCGAAGTTGATGTGGCCCCAGTCGCCCACCCGGTCGTCCACGAGCCGGATCCGCATCTGTCGGCCCTGCCGCTTCTCGAGATCGACCACCTCGCGGTGCATCCGCTCCACGGCCAGGCCGCGGGCCTGGTGGAAGACCTCGCCGGTCTCATGATCGACCAGTTCCACGCGGGTCTCGGGGTGGCCGCCGCCGCCGACGAGGAAGCTCGCCCAGGGGTGCGTGATCGCGAAGGGCTCGCTCGTGAGCGTCCCCTTGGTCTCGTCGCTGTGCGTGGGCTCGTAGGTACCCACCCAGTGACCGCCGGCGGCGTTGCTGGCATCGCGGCGCTTCCGCTTCGCCACGGCGTCGGCCGGAGCGGGGAGGCCGGTGAAGGCGTCGCCGGTGGCGGTCCAGCCGGCGAGCGTGCCGCTCTCGAAACCGAGGTTGAGCGGCTTGCCGTCGGCGGCGGTGGCCGCGATCGGCGAAGCATCGACGCCGGCAGCGGTTGGGGGCGGCCCGGCCACGGGCTTCGTTGCACCCAGGTCGGTGAGCCGGAGATTGCGAAACTGCACCTTCGCCGGCCCGGGGCCGGAGTGAAGCTGGAGCGCGAGCCGCCCGGCGAACTCGGCCTGCTTGGCATCGCGGTCGTCGAGCACGGTGGCGAGTTCGTCGTTGATCCAGATCGTGACGTGCGACGCGGTGGCGCGGATCCGATACCGGTTCCAGTCGCCGGGCTTGACCACGCCACGGATCGCGTCGGGCGGCGCGAACGTGTCGGCCCAGGTGCGGCCGTCGGGGGAGATCGCCAGCCGTACGCCCCGCTCCACGAGCAGGCCGCGGCCATGCTCGTCGTAGATCCGGCCGAGCCAGGTGCGGCCGTCGTCGAGGTCGGCCTGGTAGCCCTTGGCATGCCCATCAGGCAGTCGCTCGCTGCGGTACTGGATCCCGGAGTTGGCCGAGTCGTCGCCGGTGATCCGGTATTCCAGCGCGAGGTCGAAGTCGGCGACCGTGCCCTCCCACCACAGAAACTGGTTGGTCTTGAGCTTCGCGCCGGCGGGGATCTCGCCCGTGATCGCCCCGTCCTCCACCCGCCACCAGTTCCGGTCCCCCTCCCAGCCGGCAAGCGTCGTGCCGTCGAAGATCGGCCGCGGCTCGGCGGCCCGCCCGGCAAGCGCAAGCATTGCGACCGCGAACGCCGCCGCTATCCGGCGGCCCAGGGTCGGGTTCGTCCAATCTCTCCGCAATGCCTTAGCCATCATCATTGCCCTGCTGTGCCCTCGATACCCTCACCCCCGGCTCGGGTGCCGAGCGCCCAGTAGATCGGCGGCTCGATGGTGTCGTCGAGGAAGGTGACGCTGCCGTCGCCGCGGACGAAGTGGGCGCCTCCGAGGTGGCGGCTGCGGAAGCCTTGATTGAGCGAATGGGGTTGCGAGCTTTCCTGCACGTTGTGACTTACGCCCGGAGGGAAGTCGAAGTTTTGGCCCGGGTGATTGAGCGGAATGTTCATGACGGCCGTCGGCATGTTGCAGCCGAACGCCATGTTGTGAAAGTTTTGATCCGGCAACGTCTCGCCGACCATGATTGTGTTGGAAAGGCCGTCGCGGACGCTGTCGAACGGCACCGGAGCCGGGTATCGGAGGAACATGCCGGGGCCCTGCGACAGCCCCGTTCCCGTGCCCTGGCAGCACGGATTTGAGCCGTCAGGGGCGGCGCTTGCGCAGAACACGCAGCCCGCGAAGTTCGCTGGACCCATCGAGCCGGAATACCAGAGCCCCATCTGGGTTCCGAAGAACCAGCCCTTGAGCGTGCAGCGATCGTGGAAGATCGGGTTTTGGCCCGCCGGATCACTGGGGCAGATCAGGGTGGGCATCGCGGTCTGGATCCCCTTGCGGTTCGCGGGATCCGTCTCGGGCCGGCGGAAGTCGAACAGGTCGTAATGGTTCTGGGCTTCGAGCCGGGGCAGGATCGCGGTCGGCCACGAGAGCGGCGGGTTCTTGAGGGTCATGGTCGGCGAGACCGGAAACGGGGACGGACTGTCGTAATAACTGGCGACCGGCAGTTTGCCGAACACCTCGTGATAGTGCAGCAGGGCGGTGCCGATCTGCTTGAGATTGTTGCGGCACTGGGTGCGGCGGCCCGCCTCCCGCACGCCTTGGACGGCCGGCAGCAGCAGGGCCATGAGCAGGGCGATGATCGCGATCACCACGAGCAGCTCGACGAGCGTCATGGCCCGGCGGGCGGTCCGGTGCCGACTCTGAATCAGCGGCGTCATTTGGCCCCCTTCTCTCGCAGCCGTGCGGGGGCCGCGAGTGGAACATCGACGTCGTGGGTGAGCGGCCCGGCCGCACCGGGCGGCACGGTGAGGCCCGGTGCCGAGAATCCGGAGGGCACAAAACTGCGGCCGCGGCTGTCGTCGTCTTCGGCGGGCAGCTCACACACGACCCGCACGGCATACGCACCGGGCAGGAGCCCGTCGTCAGGCCGAAGGGTGGTCACGGTGAAATTGCCTTCTCGTTCGAAGCGGCCGCTGCCCGCCCGGGGCGCGGCGGCACCGCCGGCCTGGTTCGGCTCGGGCACGAAGAAGACGTAGCCGGGATGGGGGCACTCGCCGCCAGCGAAGGTGACGCGGCCCTGCACGGCGACGATGTCGGGCAGGCCCCGGGGGCCGCACGCGGTGCAGATCGTCAGCACGCAACCGATGCCTGCCGCCAGCAGCGCCCGTCGAGAGCACGTCCGTTCTGCAGGCACGGCTCTCGCTGGCGAGGCGGAACACGAATGGCAAACGCGGCGCATCGAGCGAAACGGTGTCAGCGGCATCCGCTCCGACGACGGGCGGCGAGCAGGACGGCCAGGCCGCCGGCCACGAGGCCGAGCGCCCCGGGTTCGGGCACGTAGGCGATCGAGACGTCGCCCGTGGCGGGCGTGAAGGTCAACTGCTGCTCGCCCTGCGTGAGGTTGAAGACGCCGCCCGATCCGGTCCAGGTGCCGGTGTAGAAGCCAGTCGACGTCACGCTCGCGAACGAGCCCGAAGGCGTGCCGGTGAGAGAGAACACGTCGAACGTGGTGTCGTCCGGCAGGATCGAGCCGCCAAAGGCCAGCGAGAGCGCGCCGCCGTAGGTGAGAGCGCTGTCGCCCGTCACGGTCACGCCGTCGTAGTCAATGCCGCGGGTGCCGGCGGCCGGCAGTTCAATCGCCGTCGCGGCGGTCGAGGTGAGCGTGAGCGCGTCGAAGGTCAACGTGCCCGGACTGTTGCCGGGACTGAGCGTGCCGCCGACGGTCGAGGAGCCGCCGATCGTGCCCGTGCCCGCGAGCCAGGCGGCGGCCGCGACCGACAGGCCCGAGGGCAGCGTGCCGTTGATGACGAGCGTGCCGGCCTCCACCGCCGTGGTGCCGTTGAAGGTGTTCGCGCCGGCGAGGGTGAGCGTGCCGGTGCCGGCCTTCTCGAACTGGCCGGAGCCCGAGATCACGCCCGAGAGGGTCTGGTTGGCCGAACTCGCCACCCGGAACGTGCCGGCCGCGGCGATCGCGGCGGCGTAAGTGCCGGCGTTCAGCTGGCCGGCACCACCCACTTCGAGCACGCCCTGGTTGACGTTCAGGCCGCCGGTAAATGTGTTGACGCCGTTGATCTGCATCGTACCCGCGCCGGTCTTGGTGATGCCGTTGGCGTTGAAGACGAAGATGTCTGAGTGGGCGTTTCGCAGGGTCGAGTTGACCACGAGGTCAGGTGCGGCGCTGGAAGTTGCGTCGGCGACGTCGAACGGCAGGAAGCCGGCCGCTCCGTCCGACGGCGTGGGGCCGATGTTGACGGCGTTCCAGCCGTTGCCCCCAACGCCCGCGTTGATCGTGGAGGCCGACGAGCCCGACACCGTGACCGTGCCCTTCAGGCCGTAGGCCTGCCAGACGTCGTTGAAGCCGCCGGTGGACTGGAGAGTGCCGCCCGCCAGCGTCAGGTTGATGAACGTGTTGTAGAAGTTGTTGCTCAGCACGGTGCCGCCGGCGTTGACCGTGATGGGAGCCGTGGCTGGCGTGTTGGCGTTGCCCCAACGGTCGTTGGCACCAAACTGCAGTGTGCCGCCGTTGTTGACGGTGATCGGGGCGGTCGTGGGCAGGGTGCCCTGCAGCCGGAACGTGCCGCCATTGATGATCGTGCCGCCCGTGTATTCACCCGTGCTGTTGAACAAGAGCACGCCGTTGCCGGTCTTCGTCAGGCTGTTGACCCGGCCCGTCGGGTTGCGGACTGTGGTCACGAGGCTGAGATCGACGTTCGTGCCCGAGGTCATGCGGGCCACGTCGAAGGTCAACGTGCCGTCCGCGTCGGTGGGGCCGATGGCGACAAGATTGTTTGCACCCGAGACGTTCCCGAGGGATGACGGTTGCGAGACCGCGACCGTGCCCTTCAGGCCGTAGGCTCCCGTTCCCGCGACGCCGCCCGTGAGGGCCAGCGTGCCGCCGTCGAGCCGGGGATCGACGAGTGTGTTGAAGAAGCCGTTGCTCTGTACCGTGCCGCCGGGGCCGATCACGATCGGGGCGGAGGTCGTCGTGGAGGCACCGCCCCAGCGGTCGCTGGCCCCCATCCGCAGCGTGCCGCCGGAAAGGACCGTGATCGTGCCGGTGGAGCTCAGCGTGCCCGAGAGCACCGCCGCGCCCTGCTCGATCGACGTGCCGCCCGTGTAGGTGTTGGCCCCGCTGAGCGTGAGCGTGCCGGCCCCGTTCTTCACGACCGAGCCCGAGCCCGTGATCGCCCCGGCGATCGTCTGGTTGCCCGTGTTGGCGATCTCGAACCGGGCGTCGGCGGCCACGGCTGTCGAGGATGCGGCGTAGGCCGTGGTGGCGTCGAGCCGGAGCGTGCCGGCGCTGATGGTCGTGGGGCCCGTGTAGTTGATCGTGCCGCCGGAGAGCGTCTGGGTGCCGCTGCCCTGCTTCACGAGGCCGCCGGCCCCGGAGAGGCTGCCGGAGAACGAGGTAGTCGCGTTGGAGCCGCCCGTCGTCAGCGTGATCGCCGTCGCGGCCGTATTCGTCAGGGGCACGGTGCCCGCACCCGCGAGGCCGCCGACGGTGAAGGCGTTCTCGGTCACCGCTGAGTCGAAGCGGACCGCCGCACCCGACTGGACGGAGAGAATGCTGTTCTGGGCCGCCAGCTGGTTGCCCAGCGTGAGCGAGCCGGCGTTCACGAGCGTGGGGCCGGAGTGGGTGCTGGCGGCAGTGAGGGCGAGCGTGTTCGTGCCAAGCTTGGCGACACCGGCACCGGCGGGCAGCGCGGCGGCCCAAGTGCGGTCGCCCGCAGTGGTGTCGAAGCCGATCGCACCGCCCGAGGTGAAGTTGCCGGTGGCGAGCATCGTGGCCACGTCGGCGTCGCTGACGGCATTGGGCACCGCGATCGCGCCGCCGTTGGTCACGGCGTAGCGGCCGGCCGTGTCCCAGCCGGGAAGGGCGGCCGTGCCGGAGATGGAGAGCACACCGGCGTCGATGGCCGTGGTGCCGCCGTAGGTGTTGGTGCCGGTGAGGGCGAGCGTGCCGGCGCCCGACTTCGTGAGGCCGCGGCTCGCGCCTGCGTCGCCGATGTTGCCGGACATCGTGAGTGTGTTGGCGGTGACGCCGACCTTGCTGTTCTGGCCGAGCGTGATCCCGCCGGAGAGCGTGAGGCTGTTGGTGCCTACGAAGGTGAAGCCGCCGCTCCAGGTTTGGGCGTTCGCGACCGTGAGGGCTGCGGCCGAGGCGTCGAGGGCGCCGCCGGTGATCGTGAGCGGGCCGGAGCCGAGGGCGGCGGCGTTGCCCACGGTGAGCGTGCCGCGGTTGACGGTCACGCCGCCGTCGAACGTGTTGGCACCCGAGAGCAACAACGTGCCGTACCCGTTCTTGACGACGGCCGAGCCGGAGCCGGCGAGCACCCCGGAGAGCGTGAGCGTGGGCTGCGGGGCGGGGATGTCGAACGTGGCCGTGCCGGCGGCGGGCAGGGCGACGGCGCCTGACATCGTCAGCGACGTGACTCCCTCGAAGGCGAGCGAGCCGGACATTGAGACCGCGTTGGCGACGGTGAACGCTCCACCCGAGAGCAGCCGGGCGCCGCTGGCGAGCTCGAGCGTGCCGGTGCCGAGCGGGCCGTTGGTCACGGTGCCGGCTGTCGGAGTGGAGTTCAGGTTTACGTACAAGCCGCTGCCGGACGCGACCGAGTAGCCGCCGGAGAAGGTGCTGGCACCCGACACCTGGAGCAGGCCGCCGCCGTTGACCGTGATTTTCCCGGAGTTCTGCACGATGCCGCCAATGTTGAGCGCGGGCGAGTAGGGGGCGAACGACGTGCCGTCGAACTGCAGCGGGCTGACGGTGATCGTCTTCGCGTTCCCGCCAAAGTCGAGCGTGCCGTTGATCGTGGCCAGGCCGGACGGGTTCATGCTGGCCGCGGTGATCGGTGTGGCCGCGGAGAGCGTGAGCGTGCCCCCGGTGGTGACGGTCGGGTTGTTGTTGGTGCCCTGCTGGGTGCCCGTATTGTTGAAGGCGAGCGACGCGAGCTCGTTCGAGCCCGTCAGCGTGAGCGTGCCGGCGCCGTTGATCGTGACGGCGTTGGTGGAGTTGATCAGGCCGCCGGTCGACTGGGAGACGGTGCCGCCGTTGATCGTCAGTCCGCCGGCCGGAATCACGCCTCCCGAGGCGATGCTGACGGTGCCTTGGGAGTTGCGGCCGTTCACGACCGTGCCGCCGGTGTGGGTATTAGCGCCGGTGAGGGTGAGCGTGCCGGTGTTCACGAGATTGGCCACCAGCTGGACCGGAGCGGAGCCGTTGTCCACGACCCGGGCGTTGAGCGTGGTGACGGCCGTGGCGTTGTGGCTGATCACGAGTTTCTGCGTGCCCGTGGCACCCGCGCCACCGGCCGTGAGTCGGCCCGTGTCGGCCGTGGCGCCCACCGTGTAGTTCGTGGCTGTGGACGACCTGAGCAGACCACCGCTCGTAAGGTTGAGCGTGTCGGTCGCATTCGCGAACGCGATGTTGTTGCTGAACACCAGCGAGTTGAGCCCGTAGCCGCCGGCCGGCACGGTGCCGTCGGCCGCGAGCTTGATGTTCTGGGTGGGCGCGCTCGACGCGGGCAGCGTGGTGCCGTCGTAGCCGGCGAACCCGACCTGGTTCAGCGCGCCCACGCCCCGGCCCGGAACGTAGGAGGCGAAGTCGGTGCCTTCGACCACGGCCCAGGCGCCGAGGATACTGTTCGTGAGGCCGGCCCCCGGGGCCGTCTCGTTGGCCGTGATGATCACCCGGGGATTGTCGCCGGGGAGGCCGAGCGGAGCGGCGCCCGTGCTGCGGCCGCGGAAGTTCACGCTGCCGCCGGTCGTCGCGAGGCTGGCCAGGGTGAGGACGGTCGCCCCGGCCGACGTGTGGGTGCCGCGATCGACGTAGATGTCGCCCAAGCCTTCGGCGAGCGTGGTGGCACCGAGGGTCTCAGTCACGTCCGCATTCTCGCGGCCGACGTGTTCGAGGAAGCCGCCGCGGAAAGTGACGGGCGCGGCGTCATTGACTCGGTCGGGCAGGGCGAACTGGCTATCGCCGTTCCAGAACCGCAGGAGCGATCCGTAGTTGAGGTCCACCGCCGACGTGGCCGTCAGCCGGGCGCCATCCTTGAGCGTCGTCATGCTCGCGAGGATCGCCGTCGGCCCGGTGTAGGTGCTCTCGGACGTGTACCACTGACGCTCACGACCGCCGTAGAGGACGCTGAGCGCCCCGGTGAGCCGGACGGGGGTGAACGATTGGTTCTGCACCCGGGTGGCGAACACCGCCGGGGTCGCGGAGGTCACTTCGCCCGCGCTGTTCTCGAAGTCCGCGTTGTCGGGCCCCTGGAACTGCCCGACGATCGTCGAGACGCCGTTGAGGTCGAGCACGGCCCCGTAGGACATCGACAAGTTTTGGACGCTGCTGGTAGGTGTGCCCTGGCCCGGGTAGAGGCTGCCGCCGGCGGCGAGCCGCGTGGTGCCGCCATTCAAGAAGTAGTGGCCCGTGGAGTAGATCGGCGCCGACAGTTCGACCGTTCCACCGCCGCCCCGCGTGATCGCGGCGTTGGTGGTGTACAGCGGACCCGCGACGTTCAACGTCGAACCGTCAGCCACGGTGACACCGAGAGGCGTGGCGCCCGAGGCGATCGCGACACCGGCGGCAATCGTGCTCGTGCCGCCGGTGGCGAGCAGGCCGCCGGAGGTGAGCGTGAGCGTGGACCCCACCCCGCCGAGCGTCAGGCCGCCACCGGTGAGCTTGACGGCATTGACGGTGCGATTGCCGGCGAGCGTGACGCTCGAGCCCACCTGCACGGTCGAGGTCGCGGACGTCGTTGGTAGCGACGCGGCGTTCAGGCTGCCGGTGTCGTATGCCGTGAAGCCGCGGAGCGAGCCCTCGGAGTAGGTGGCGAAGTTTACGCCTTGGCCGTCCTCGATGATCGCCCGGGCCAGGATGCCTTGGCCCAGCGGGGCGGGCGAAAGCGTGGGGATCGTGGTGCGGAACTCGGCCCGGTTGGCCGCGGTTCCGAAGTTCGCGCCGGTGCCGGCCGACTGGAGCAGGACGGTGGCCCCGTTGTTGAGCGTGAGACTCGCGAACTGTAACGAAGTGTTTTGGGCCGTCGTCGCAACCGCGATCCTGGTGTAGCCACCGAGCGTCGTGAGCGCACCCATCGTCTCTACGACGGGGGCCGTACCGCTACCGACGAGGTTGAGCGTGCCGTCACCCGTTTGCAGCGGAGCGGAGCCGCCCGTGCGGCTGGAGACAGCCTGGGTGGTGTTGTCGAGCCGGAGCGTGCCGCCGCCGCGGCTTACGTTCGTCCTAGTGTTGCTGGTAACGGCTGCAGGCCCGGCCAGCGCGAGCGTCGCGCCGCCGCCCGCCGCACGAAGGCCGTTGCCGGCCGTCATGCCGATCGAAGTCGTGATCGTGGTCGTGCCGCCGTTGAGCCGCTGAACGCCGTTGACGTTGGTGATCCCGCCGCCCGAGATGTTGATGTCGCCCGGGCCGACCATCGCCAAAATCTTGGCGTTGCCGAGGATCCCGCCGGTGATGTTGAGCGTGGCGCCCGTCGCAGCACCGAGGCTGCCGTTGGAGCGACCGATGTTGACGAGGCCGGCGACCGTATTGGTGCCGCTCATCGATGTGAGCTGACCGAGCCCGTTGCCATTGAAATAGCCGTCGCCCATGGCTGTCGCTGCAAGGTTGAGCACGACCGTGTTGGGCAGCGTGATCCCGCCGGGCAGGGCGATGCCCGCACCCTGCCTTGAACCCACGGCGATGATGTTGCTCGTCGCTCCAAGGGCCGCTGAGTCGGTGATCTCGACCGACCCGGCGTTGACGAGCAGCCCGCCGGTGAGCGTGGTGGGGGCGGTGGAACTGTTCAGCGAGCCCGACCAGGTGGCGGGGCCGGGCTGAGAGAGCACGAGCGTGCCGAAGCCCGACTTCGCGAGCTGGGTCGTCGCGCTCGTGCCCGCGAGCGATCCCGCGAGCCTGAGCGTGTTGCCGCTGGCTACGGCGATGTTCGACGTGCCGCTCGCGAGTTGCACGGTGCGGCCGAGCGAGAAGTTGCCGGTCGCGGCGAGTGTGCCGCCGTTCCCGAAGGCGAGCTGGCTCGAGGCACCGCCGAGGGCCGAGTCGGCGGCGGCGGTGACGGTGCCGGCCGAGATCGTAAGCGGTCCGGTGAACAGGTTCGTGCCGGAGAGAGTGAGCGAGCCCGTGCCGGTCTTCGTGACCCCGAGCGAGCCCGAGGCGCCGCCGTTCGAGATCACGCCGGAGACGAGCGTGGAGCCGGCCCCGCCGATCGTGAGCGTGCGGCCCGTCGTGTCGCCGGCCGCCCGCGAGACGGCGTTGAGGATCGAGAGCGCCCGGGTGGTCGAGTCGTTCGTCCACGTCTGGTCGGCTCCGATCGCGAGGGCCAGTTGCTGGTTGGCCGTGGCCGAGCCGATCGTGACGGCCGAGCCGACCGTGGACGAGATCGAGATACCGCCTGCGCCGAGTGTGAGGACGGCGTCGATACCGCCGCCGGTGAGCGTGGTCGTGCCGGTCGCCGAGCCGCCGAAGGAGAGGCCGGCGAGCGAGCGGTCGGCGAGCAGGCCGACGGTCGGGCCGGTGGTGACGGGAGTCGCACTGAAGAAGGCCGTATCGGCGGCGGTGGGAACACTGCCGGCGGTGGTGCCGGCGACGTCGCCGCTCCAGGCGGCCGCGTCGCCCCAGGGCGCTGTGCCGTTCCAATAGACGGTGGTCTGCGCATGAGCCGCAGCCGGCAGCACAATGGCGAGCAGG
This sequence comes from Candidatus Kuenenia stuttgartensis, assembly GCA_945876515.1. GTDB lineage: Bacteria > Planctomycetota > Planctomycetia > Pirellulales > UBA1268 > QWPN01. Next base: position 5,175 of record CAMCPF010000009.1, on the reverse strand, counting down.
AGCACAGACGATTGTGCTCTCCGCCGGAAACCGGGAAACCGGACCGCTCTGGTGGTCATGCCAAGGCTCCTTGCCAGGAACTCATCGCCGCTTCATTCCAACCCGACACCGCCGATAACTTACGGATTTGCTGCCCATGTGCAACCGTTTGTTCATGTGAGAATTGGATGAAATCGCGGCGCTGAACGAAAACCCTTGAGCTGGCCGGAAAACCGGGCTGCGTCCGACTCCGGGCGCCCGTCATCAAGGGGGGTCAGGGCCGGGCCGGGGCCCGGTCGGGAGCCGGGACGAGTTCGAACCGAAACTCCTCGAGCGCCGGGTTGATCGGATTGGTGCCCTTCGTGACCGGCGAATAGGTCCGGACCTGTACCGTCTTCCGGTCGGGCAGAAACTCCAGCAGCCGGAGGAATCCCATGCCGCCCCGCATCTTCTCGTAGTCCACCATCATCTGGTGCACCACGTTGCCATGCACGCCCTCGTCCTTGCGGTAGCCGAGGTAGGCACTCGCCACGTGGCCGCAGATCACGAGCATCACGTTCGGGTGCCGTGAGACGAGCGACTCCCAGAGCATCTCGCCATCGGCGCCCTCGCCGAAGAAGTTGTGGGGCGTGGCCCGCTGGGGACCGCGCCGGTGGTCAAACCGCTGGTTGTCGTAGAACAGGTAGGCGTGGGTGAGAATGATCGCCAGCCGGTCGGGATGGTCGGCGAGCACCTTGTCGGCCCAGGCGATTACGCCCTTCCGCGGGCCCATCTCCAGCGAGAGCACGATCCACGGCCGGCCATGGATCTCGAGCAGCTGGAAATGGTTCTCGAGCTTGCCCTCCTCGTAGGCGCCGCCGAACGAGGGCCACTTTCGCAGCTCCTCGACCTTGAACACGTCGTTCATCAGCGTGCGGCGGTCGGGCTGGCCGTCGTAGTCGTGGTTGCCGGCCGCGAGCACGTAGGGCACCTTGCCCTCGATCAGGTCGAAGGCCGCGCGGGCGTTGGCCCACTCGCCCGGCGTGTTGCTGTTGGTGACGTCGCCCACGTGGAGCAGGTAGCGGATCGCCCGCCGCTCCCGCTCGTCGGCCACCCACTGGAGCATGGCGTTGAAGATCTGCGGCCGGCGGCCGGCATAGCCCTCCGTGTCGGGCAGGACGACGAGCGTCTCGGAGCCGGCGACGAAGGGCAGTGGCGGTGTCTCCGCCGTCGCATCCGGCTGCGGCTCCACGGACGTGAGCGGCCGTGCCACCGCAGGCTTCGGCTGGTGGCTCATCAGCCGCTCGATGACGGCGGCGATCTCTTCCGGCGGCCTGCGGGCGACGAGGTAGCCGTGTCGGCCGTCGGCCGCCTCCTGCCAGGAGACGGCCGACGTGGCTGGATCGAAGGACACCCGGCCGCCCCCGCGGAGCGACCAGAAGTCGTCGAGCCCGCCGGCAAGGCCCCGGACGGCATGCAGCACCGCCGCCTGATCCCAGCTCGCGCGATCGCTGATCCCGTTGTAGAGCTCGAAGGCTCGGCGCACGGGGCTGTCTGCCGGAAGCGACTGCAGGCCCTTGCCCGTGCCGATCAGATCGCCGAGCTCACCGCCGATGAATACGGCTTCCGTCGGCCAGTCGGCCAGCACGCGGGCGGCCGAGGCCGGCGAGCGGCGGAAGTTGCAGGCCTCCTCGCCGGCCGGAAACCGGCCGCCCATGCAGACCCAGGCCCGCACCTTGCGGGCCACGAGGTCGCGGCCGGAAAGCGGGCTCACGTCGTCGGGCGGGCTTTCGAGCAGCAGCGCGAGGTTGTCGAGATAGCCGACGCTGACGACCACCACGGTGCCGTCGTCGGCCGCGGCCAGGAGCCGCCGGTAGAGGACGAAAGCGTCGGGAGCGGCCAGGCCAGCCGTGCCGTCGAGCGGCCCACCCCCGGGAAACTCCTCGGCGATCTGCCGCGTGTAGCGGGACTTTTTGCGGGCAAAGCCCTGGCCGCGGAGCAGGCCCAGCGGCAGGTCGGCTCGTCCACAATACGTGTTAAGCGCCGCGAGGCAACGGCCGCTCCAGGGATCGGGCGTGGACACGCCCATGCCCAGGATCCGCGCCTCGCCCGAGTCGGCGAGCGCATGGAGGACGGCCACCGCGCCGACGTCGTCCACGTCGCCGAGCATGTCGGTGTCGAGGATCACGGGGATCGGATGCGCGGGTGCGTCCGCGGCGACGGCTGCGCGGAGCGTTGCAGCCAACGTCAGCAGCACGACCGCGAGGGGCGAACACGAGCGGATCAGACCGGCCATCAGCGGCCACCTCGCCGCCGCAGCCGTTGCTGTCTGATCACCACGCCAACCGCTCCGATGCCGGCCGCCGCGAGGACGACCGACCCAGGCTCCGGCACGGGCGCTGCGATGGCGTAGAGTTCGACCTGCTGGCCGATGTACTGATAGGCCAGCCAGAGCGTCGCCCCCTCCGGCACCGGCCCGGTCAGGTTGACGCCGGTGTCGAAGTTACGGGTGCCGATGATGTCGCTGCTTTGGACCTCGGCGAAGCTCTCGTCGGGGAACCCGGTGACGCGGTTCTGGCGGGTGCCGAAGGGAAGCACCCAGTTCGGGGACGACAGGCCGGGGTCGAACCCGAGCAGATTGAGCCCCGTGGCGTAGGCCGTGCCCGCCTGGTACGTGGCCGGCGTGGCGTTCGCGGTGCCCACGAACACCTCGTACAAGGCCACGCCGTCGAAGGCAGTCGTGCTTCCCAGGTTGAGGATGATGCTGCCGTCGGAGGAGACGATGCCGTCGTTGAGGTCACCGGGCGGCGACGAGTTTGACTGCGGCTGTCCGCCGCCCAACTCGGATAGGTTCCCGAACCCGCCCGTTGGCTCGACGGTCAGGGCCCCGACGAGCGAGTTGGGGTCGGCGGCCAGGCTGCCCGCCATGCCCGTCACGGGAGAACTGTTCGCCGCCGTGGGGGTGACGGCTGAAGCCAGGTTGCCGCCCGCTGCCATTCCCTGTGCGGCGGGCCGCGAGTACCCGAAGTTGCCCAGCAGGAGCGAGAGGTCGTTGGCCTGGACGGTCCCATCGGCGTTGAAGTCGCCCTGGGCCCAGCCCTTCTGCGTGCCCTGCCAGTTGGCAAGCGCCAGCGAGAAGTCGCTGGCCAGCACCCTGCCGTCAAGGTTGGCGTCGCCCGTCCGGGTTTCCAGGACGGTTTCGACGAGCGTGGTCAGGTCGGCCTGGGTCACGGCGCCGTCGCGGTTGACGTCGAAGCGGGGGCTGGTCTCACCGCCCCGGCGGGCGGCGTTGACGCGGTCGATGTCGGTCGCGTCGATCCGCCAGTCGCCGGTGGCGTCGCCGGCGATGCCGCTCCAGTCGGGCCCGTACGAGAAGTTGCTGCGGATCTCGGCCTGCGTGAGGGCGCGATCCCAGATGCGAAACTCGTCGTACCGGCCGTTGGCGTGCTGCTCGAGGCCGGTGCCGTTGTCGGAGTTTCGCCCCAACCAGTTGTTGACGTCGTTGATCACCGAGAGGTTCGACGACATCGTGGCCTCGTACACGATCGAGCCGTTGTGGTAGACGCTCATCAGGCTCCCGCCACGGCCGTTGTCGCGGACGGTGACCACGGAGTGCACCATCACATCCTCCTGCCACGGGTCATCGGTGATCCGCATCAGGGTTCCGGTCTCGTTGCCCGTCTCGACCACCAGGGGATTCGTGGCGGAGTTGAGCATGGCGACCTCGTGCGCCGGCGCCCGGTTGCCGCCGTCGGTGCGGACTCGCTGCATCCGGTATTCAAACGCGCTCAAGGCACTGTGACCGGAGAACTGGTCGGTCACTTCGCCCACTTCCCCATCGCCCGTGCCTCCGAAGGCGTCGTCGCCGAACGTGAACACCCGCCGCCAGTGGCCGCTCGTCACGTCCCGCATGGCCACCCAGCTCTCGATGGTGACCTCCTCGTCGGGCAAGATGTAGTTCGGGAGATCGCCGTATCCGGCGGTCTCGTACGCACCGCCGCCGGCGAGGTCGAGCGCGCCGTTCTGCAGGATCGCGCCGACGCCGTTGGTGCCGGTCCGCACCACGCCGTGCTGCCCCCCGACGCGGTCGAAGATCGTGCCGCCGTTTCCGGGGTTGTCATGAACCTCGAAGTTGTAGGCGTTGTTGGGCTTGTCGGCGAACGACTTGCCTCCCGCGACGAACGCGCCGGCGGCGGGATTGGCCGGCTCCGGGAGCTCCTCGACCTGCAGGCCCGCCAGGCCGATCCAGAACCCGTAGGTGGTGTTGCGGGAGCGGTTGGTGCCGAACGTCCGGCCGCGGATCGTGCCGTTCGCGTCGGCCTTGACCGTGAACTCGTTGAAGGTGCCCGCCTCGGAGTTGAACCGCATCATCTGGTCGATGACGCCGTCGCCGTCGGTGTCAAACGCGGAGGGCTGGTTGTTGTCGGCCCAGTTGGCCCCGCCGGCCGTGGCTTGGGTGCCGTTGATCGCCACGTTGTAGAGCCGGCCCGGCACCAGCCCTCGGAGTTCGTAGTCGGCCACGGGCGAGGTGCCGCTCGCGGCGCCGTTGTTGAAGATCACCCCGTCCCGGCCGACCGGCAGGCCGGCCACCGTGGACCACCGCCAGGGCTGGACGGTGGTCGGTACGGAGCCCTGGACGCGAAGGTCGGAGTATTCGGCGAGCCGCGTGGGCACGGTGTCGACGAAGTGGAAGCTCGCGTTCGTGGCGGCCCCGGTGGTTGTGATCATGTTTGGCAGCGACGGGTTGTTCACGGCCACGCCGGCCTCGCCCACCCGGAACACGTTCCACTCATCGACGCCGTTGCCCGCAATGTTGTCGATCCCCTGGGTGGCCGCCCCGAGCGTGTCCTGGAGGTCGATCTTCCATTTTCGATTGGAGAGTTGCTGCCCGACGGCGATGGCCGCCGTGCGCGGGTTGGCCGCGGTGCGAATGACGCTCAACTGCGCGGGCGTGAGCACCCCGCTGAACACGAAGAAGTTGTCGATGCCGCCGTTGATGTTTTCGGCCCCGTTGGTCGCCCCAATTTGGAACGTGGTCTGGGCCCAGGGCACGAATGGGGCCGAGTTGCCCATCTCGTACATCTGGTCGTCCACGTAGAGCACCGTCCGCTTGTTGGCGGCGTCGTAACTGGTGGCTACGAACCGGTAGGTCGAGTCGGCGACAGCAGGTGTGCCCGGCAGGATCGCCCGGATCGGCCGGGAGGTGGTCGTTTCGGG
>CAMCPF010000008.1 GCA_945876515.1 Candidatus Kuenenia stuttgartensis | reverse complement strand
AGCAGGCCGAGCTCGAGCGGGCCGCCGAGACCTTTCGCGGCCTGTCGAGCATCGATCGGAGGGAACTCACCGCCGTCGCCACGGCGCTCGCCGATCCCACGAACGGGCGGCTGCGGGATGCGGGCCGGATGTGGCACGTGATCCTCGCGGCCATGAACCCCGTGTTCCGCCGGACGGTGATCGAGATGCCGGCCGCCGACCGCATCGAGATGCTCGAGCGGTCGCCCGCTCGGCCGCGTGAGGATTTGCGCGACCGTCGCCCGACCGGTGACGGCGATGAGCGGCGGCCGCCCTTTGGTCCGCCCCAGTTCGGTCCGCCCCAGTTCGGTCCGCCCCAGTTCGGACCTGCCCAGGCTGGACGGCCCCAGTTCGGCTCGCCCCGGCCGGGCAACGGCGGCCCCGTCCGACCCGGCGAGCGCACTCCGGGAGGTGTGCCCGGTTCGCCCGGCCTCAGGTCCCCGCCATCGCCTGGAGGCGGTCCTCGGGAAGCCCCCGCAGAAACGCCAGTACCGCCGCGTTGAACACGTCGGGCTGCTCGAGTGGAACCATGTGCCCCGCGGCGGGCACGATCAGGAGCCGCGCCCGCGGGATGATCGCTTCCGCCGCCTGCAGGCATGCCGGGGGAGTGATCGCATCCTCCGCGCCGGTCACGAGCAGGGCCGGGGCAGGCAGTCGCCGCAGTGGCTCGGTCATGTCGGGCCGCGCTCCGAGCGCGGCCAGCGCCGCCTGCACGGCCTCCACCCGCTGGGCGGTGATCGTGGTGCGCAGCCGCGCCTCGAGATCCGCGCGGCCGGCGGCGGCCCGGGCCTCGGCGGAGTCGGCGAGCAGGCGGGGAACCATCGCGTCGGCCAGGATGCCGAGGCCCAGCCGGCCCACCTTCGCCGCCAGGTCGGCCCGGCCGGCCCGGGCCTCGGCCGTGTCGGCTTCGAGCCGCGTATCGACGAGGATCAGGGCCGCCACGCGCTCCGGATGGCGAGCCGCCACGTGCTGGGCGACGTAGCCGCCCATCGAGATCCCGCAGATCACCGCCGGGCCGCGCACGTGCACGGCGTCGAGGATCGCCACGACGTCGTCGGCCCAGGCGGCGATGCTTTCCGGCAACGCCTCGGCGCTGGCGCCGAAGCCCCGCAGGTCGGGCACGATCAGGCGAACCTGCTCGGCGAGCGGCTCCTGGAAGGCCCACATCGAGTGGTCGAGGGGGAAGGCATGCAGCAGCACGAGCGGGATTCCCGAGCCGGCGGTGTGGACGGCCAACCGTGTGCCCGAGATGGCAAGTTGGTGCGTGCCCGCGGGAAGCGGGGCGTGCGGGCGGTTCACGGCGAGGTTTCCTCGAGGCGAGCCTGAAACCGCTCCAGGTTGCGGCGGACCAGCAAACTGTTCGGCTCGTGCCGCACCGCCAGTGACTGGACGCGGATCGCCCGCTTCAGGTCGCCCGCGGCGGCGTGACAGTGGGCGAGTGTGTCGAGGTAGCTCGCGTTGTCGAAGGCGTTCTCGAGCGACTGCCGGGAATAGCCGAGGGCCTTGGCGACGTCGCCCTCGGTGTTGGCCACGAGCCATGCGTATTCGTTCTTGGCGTTGGCGTCGTCGGGCAGGGCCACGATCTCTTCCTCGATCTGCTCGATCGCCCGCGTGACCCGCGCGGCCGCCTCGGCCTGTTGCACCGGCGTATGGTCGGCCAGCGAGTAGAGCGCGATCAGCGTGTCCACCTCTTTGGGATAATGCCGCAGCGACTCCTCCAGCAGCTTGCGGCGGGCGGCCGGCGTGTCGGCCGCACAGGCCTCGAAGAACAGCATCCGCGCCCTCGTCGCCCGCGGGTCGCGATCGATGCGCATCAGCGCCTCGGCCACTTCGTCTTCGGGTGCGTCGAGCACCTCGCGGAGCACGGCGGCCGCTTCGGCGTCGCGCAGGCGGTCGTGCAGGAACTCGGCGGCGAAGGTCGCGGCCAACGCCCGTTGGGCAAGCCCCGCTCCCGGCACGGCGCGGGCCGCCTGATACTCCCGCAGGGCCCATTCCTCGGCGCCCCAGTGGGCCAGGAGCAGGGCCGCTTGGAGCCGTTCGCCGAGGCTGCCGTCCGCCTCGAGCCGCCGCGCGGCCACGGCGGCGAGGGCCGTGGCCCGATCCTCCGCCGCTGCGTCGCCGCCCAGCCGATACGCGACCGCCGCCGCGTAGGCGAGCACGGGCGACACCTCGGGATCGGCCAGCCTTCCGCCGACCAGTTCGACCGCCTCGGGGAGCCCGTGGGTCGCCAGCCACTGGAGGTCGGAGGCCATCTGCTCGTCGGGATCGGCCTCGTCGCCATCGCTCTCCAGCAGGGATCTGGCGGCGGCGAGGGCCGCCTCCCGCCTGCCGCCGGTGGCGAGCATCTGGATCAGACAGCGACTGAAGATCCGGCCCGTGCGGGCGATGCCCAGCCGTTCTGCCTGCGGCAGGCCGGAAGGTTCTTCGTCACCGGCGGTCGCGTCCGCCTTGCCGATGGCCTCGACGGCGGCGTCGAGGGCCGCCGCCCGTTGCTCCGGACCGCTGGCCTCCGAGAAACCGACCACCGCGCGGAGGAACCGCGCCGCCGGCCGCCGGCTCCCACCCACGCCGGCGCTGATCCGCGACGCCAGCCCGGGCCAGGAGGGATCGTCGGGCTGCCACTCCCGCGCGAGCAGCGCCGCGGCGATCCGCGATCCGGCCGCCGTCCGTTCCAGCCGCACGATGCGGGCGAGCGGCTCGATCCCGGCGTCGTCGTCGAGCCGCAACAGCCGGTGCATCACCCGCACCCGCTCGTCGAAGCCGCGCGAGTTGAATCGCTCGAGCAAGGCCACGGCCTCCGGTCCGTCGCCGTCCACGGAGAGCGGCAACGACTCCGCCAGCCAGCGGGCCCGCAGTGCCACCTCGAGATCCGGGCTCGTCTCGGCCGCCGTCAGCAGGGCGTCGGTCGCCTGGGCGCCCAACGCCGCGAGTCGGCCGCTGGCCGCCTCGCGAATGGCGTAGTCGGGATCCCCGAGTTCGGCGACGAGCCCGTCGATCTCGCCCGGTGTCGGGGCAGCGTCGAGGCCCGGATCCAGCGCCGGATCCAGGGCCGGAGCCAGCGCCCGCGCCGTCGGCACGATCCCCGCCCAGCCGGCCGTGGCGATCATGATCGCCGCCAGGAGCACCGCGGGAGTGCCCGCAGGCCTGCCGCCGCGCGTCGAGGTGCGTGCCGCGCTCATGAGGATGAAAGCCTACGCCCGGTACAGGGGGCGGGGCAAGCGTCAGGCGGCGTCGGGATCGATGCCCAGGTCGCGGATCGTGACCAGCGATTCGAGCGGGATCCCGCGGGCGGCAAGCGCCTCGCGGCCGCCGGCCAGCCGATCGATCACGGTCACCAGCCGCTCCACGATGAGTCCGAACTCGAGCGCGCGGTCGATCGCCAACAGCGATGAGCCGCCGGTGGTGACGACATCCTCCACGATCACCACCCGTTGTCCCGGCTCCACCGGGCCTTCGATGAACCGCTGCAGGCCGTGCCCCTTGGGCTCCTTGCGGACCATGAAGCCCTTGAGCGGCAGCCCGGCGATGCCCGCCATCGTCACGACCGCGGCCGTGATCGGGTCGGCACCGATCGACATCCCGCCCACCGCGGCCGGCAGCGGGCCGGCGGCCTGGAGGCGCTCGAGGATGGCGCGGCCCACGAGCATGGCGCCGTGGGCGTCGAGCACCACCTGCTTGGCGTCGATGTAGAAGCTCGCCTCGCGGCCGCTGGCAAGCTGGAATCGGCCACGCTTCACGGCCCGTGCGGCGATCAACTCGCGCAGGGCCGGGTTGAGTTCGGGTGTGATCGGATCGAGCATCGTGGGCGGGAGTATAGCGGTTCGCCGCCGCCGCGGGCGGCATGACCGTGGCCCCTTTTTTGACTCCCCCCGCGGGGGTCTTAGAATCAGGGTGAGTTGACCAGTGTCCGGAGCACGGCCATGCGAAACGCTCGGGTCGGTCGTGGCTTCGCGCCGCTGGCCGTGGTTGCGTTGGTCGCACTGGGTCTGGCCGAGCCGTTGCGAGCCGAGCCCGAGCGGTCCCCTGAGACGGTGGCGCTCTCACTGCGGCTGCCGATCACGGGCACCCGCGACGAACTCGTCCGCGGGGCGATCCTCCGACAACTCGACCGGCTGGAGCGAAGGTTGCCCGAACGCGGCCTGCTCGTGTTGCGGTTCGACGTCGAGGCGGCCGACGCCGCCGCCAGCGACTTTGGCCGGGCGCTCGACTTGGCCCGGTTCCTGACGAGCCCCCGGCTCGCGGGCGTGAAGACGGTGGCCTGGCTGCCCGAGGGCGCGGCGGGCCATGCCGTGCTCGTGGCGTTGGCCTGTGACGAGATCGTGATGGCATCCGAAGCGGTGCTCGGGCCGGCGGCCGAGGCCGGGGCCGCCGTGGACGAGGCGATGCGGGCGGCGTATCGGGAGATCGCGGCCCGGCGGCGGACGCTGCCGCCGGCGGTGGCCGTCGGCATGCTCGACGGCGCCGCCGAGGTCTTGCGGGTGGCGACCGACGCCGGCGAGGAGTTCGTGACCCGGGACGGCCTCCAGGCCGTCCGCGATCGGGCCGCCGTGGTGAACGTCGAGCCGCTCGCCCCGTCACCACTCGCGCTGGCCGGACGGCGGGCCCGGGAGCTCGGGTTCGTCGCGCGGCTGGCCGGCTCACCCGCCGAGTTGGCCCGCGGGCTCGGCATCGACGAGCGACGGCTGGCCGGCGACCCGTCCCTCGAGGGCGGGTGGAAGGGCATGCAGGTGGCGCTCACCGGCGTGATCGGTCCCGACGCCGTGGCGCGGACCCGCAGCCGCATCGAGCGGGCGGTGGATGGCGGCGCCAACTTCATCTGCCTGCGGATCGACTCCGCCGGCGGCCTGCCCGAGCAGAGCCTGGTGTTGGCCAACTGGCTGGCCGGGCTCGATCCGGCGCGGGTCCGCACCGTGGCTTGGGTGCCGAACGAGGCGCGGGGCGACGCTGCGCTCGTGGCGCTGGCCTGCGACGACCTGGTGATGCGGCCGGGCGCCGTGCTCGGCGGCGAAGGGGCGGCGGTGATCGACGAGCGGCGGGCCGAGCCGCTCGTGGTCGCCTGGCGGGGCGGTGTGGCCAAGCTGCGGGACCGCCCCTGGTCGCTGCCGCTGGCAACCGTGGTGCCAGGGCTCGTCGTCACGCGGGGGGAGCAGCAGGGCACCGGCAGGATCGGGTATTTCTCCGCCGCCGAACTGGCCGAGCGGAAGGATCGCGACGAGTGGCGGCTGGGGGCCGAACTCGGCGCCGGCCCGCTGCGGCTCGACGGGCGCCGGGCTCAGGAGCTCGGGCTGGCAGTGCACCTGGCCGATGACTTCGCCGGCCTCAGGCAGGTCTACGGGCTGGAGGGAGAGGTCGCCCTGAGTGAGCCCGGTTGGGCCGATGAACTGCTCGACGCGCTGGCCAGCCCGGGCCTGGCGTGGCTCTTGTTGCTCGTGGGCATGGCGGGCCTCTACATCGAGCTCAAGACGCCCGGCATCGGCTTCGGCGGCTTCGTGTCGATGGTGGCCTTCATCATCTACTTCTGGAGCCAGTATCTCCATGGCACGAGCGGCTGGCTGGAGGTGCTGCTCTTCCTGGCCGGCATCATCTGCGTGCTGGCCGAGATCTTCGTGCTGCCCGGCTTCGGCGTGCTCGGCCTCGGCGGGGGGCTGCTCGTGATCGCGTCGCTGGTGCTCGCGAGCCAGTCGTTCATCGTGCCGATGAACGACTATCAGATGCGGCAGATGCAGTGGTCGTTGCTGGGCCTGTTGGGGGCCACGGCCGGCGTCGGCCTGCTGGCGATCCTCGTCCAGCGGTGGCTGCCCGCCACGCCGGGGCTGCGGAGCGTCCTCTTGCCGCCGCCGGCCGAGCCCGCCTTCGACGAGACCGAGGCGCTCATGGATCTGGTCGGAGCCGAAGGCGCCACGACCTCGCGGCTGGCGCCGGCCGGCAAGGCCCTGATCGCCGGCGAGGTGCGGGACGTGACCAGCGACGGGGCGCTGGTCGAGCCGGGCGTGGCCGTGCAGGTGGTGGCCGTGCGCAGCGGCCGGCTGGTGGTGCGTTCGGTGGACGAAGCATGAGCCCACTGGTCTGGGTCCTTCTGCTGGTGGCGGTGGGGCTGGCGCTCGTGATGCTCGAAGTGTTCGTGCCCTCCGGTGGCGTGCTCGGCCTGCTGGCCGTGCTCGCCCTCGGGGCGGGGGTCGTGACCGCCTTCGTCGAACAGGGTGCGATGGTCGGGATGGGTGTGTTGGGTGGCACGCTTGCGGCGGTGCCGGCGGTGCTCGTGCTCGCGTTTCGCTGGTTTCCGCTGACGCCGCTCGGTCGCCGCGTGCTCCCGCCCCCGCCGTCGGCCGACGACGTGCTGCCCGACGTCTCGCTGCGGCAGCGGCTCCGCGGCTTCGTGGGCCGCCGCGGCCGGGCCGCCAGCGAGTTGATGCCCTGGGGCAGCGTCGAGATCGACGGCGACCCGTTCGAGGCGGTGAGCGAAGGGGGGCCGATCGCCGCCGGGGAGCCGGTCGAGGTCGTGGGGGTGCAGTCGCGGGCGCTGGTCGTGCGGGTGGCGGCGGTCGTGCCGGCTGCCGTCGTGCCGGTCTGCGGAGCGGTCGGGCCCGCCGCCGCCGAGGCCGCGGAGCCGGCGGGCCCCCGCCTGTCGAGCGTGCTCGAGGACTTCGATTTCGAGGAACTGCGGCAAAACACGGGGTCGGCCGAACTGCTTGACCCGCCGCCCCCCGCGAACAAGGCTTGAAGGCAGATCGCCGCCGCCCTGCGGCGGTCACCACTCCCCCGGAACCCTGGCCGATGCCTCCCTTTTTGCCGCTGATCCTGCTCGGGCTCGCGCTGATCCTCGTGCTCGTGGTGTTCGCCCTGGTGGCCCGCTACCTGCGGCTGTGGGTGCAGTCGTATGCGTCGAGCGCCGGGATCGGACTCTTCGACATGGTCGCGATGAGCTTCAAGAAGGTGAACCCGGCCGTGATCGTCCGCAGCAAGATCATGGCCGTGCAGGCGGGCCTGGGCGACTCCAGCGGCGTGACGCGGCAGGCGCTCGAGGCCCACTACCTCGCGGGTGGTCGGGTGCCGCTCGTGGTCCAGGCGCTGATCGCCGCCAACAAGGCCAAGATCACGGAACTCGACTTCAAGCGGGCCGCGGCCATCGACCTTGCCGGACGGAACGTCCGCGAGGCGGTGCAGACCTCGGTCTACCCCAAGGTGATCGACTGCCCCGGCAAGAACAGCGGCCGCGAGTCGCTCGACGCCGTCGCCAAGAATGGCATCCAACTCAAGGTCAAAGCCCGCGTGACCGTCCGCACCAATCTCTACCAACTGATCGGCGGGGCCACCGAGGAGACGATCATCGCCCGCGTCGGCGAGGGGATCGTGTCGGCGATCGGCTCGGCAGAGCGGCACTCCGACGTGCTCGAAAACCCCGACGTGATTTCCAAGACGGTGCTCGCCCGCCGGCTCGACGCCAACACCGCCTTCGAGATCGTCTCGATCGACATCGCCGACATCGACGTGGGGGCCAACATCGGAGCCCGGCTGCAGGCCGACCAGGCCGAGGCCGACACCCGCGTGGCCCGCGCGAACGCCGAGGGTCGCCGGGCGATGGCCGTGGCCCGCGAGCAGGAGATGATGGCCGCCATCGAGGAGAGTCGGGCCAATCTCGTGGACGCCGAGGCGGAGGTGCCCCGGGCCGTGGCCGAGTCGCTGGCCGGGGGCCAGTTGGGGATCATCGATTATTACAAGCTGCGAAACCTCCAGGCCGACACCGAGATGCGGCGGGCCCTGGCCACTCCGGCGGCGACGCCGGTCGGAGCTGGATCCTGACCAGCCGCCGGCTGCGGCGCACCAACCCCCTGGGAGTCGGGCGATGATGCCAGTCGGATGGTTGCTCGTGGCGGCGGGCCTCGATTGGCTCGAAGGGCTGCTGCCGTTCCTGTTCGTTCTGATTTGGATCGTCTCGCAGGTGATGAACCTGTTTCGTGGCGCGGCCAAGAAGCCGATGGAAGTGCCGCCGCCCCCTCGGCGCCAGCCCCGCCCCGTGCCGGGCGGACGCGCGGGTGAGAACCTCGGCGATTCCCTCGATGGCGAGATCGAGGAGTTTCTGCGGCGCACGCTCGATCGCTCGGCGCGGCCGCAGCCGGTACCACAGCCCGTCAAGCCACCGCGGCAGCGGCAGCGACCCCGTCGGGCCACGACGCCACCAGCGGTGCCAGCGGGCGGACGCACGGCGATTCCTGCGGCCGAGCAGGGCGACGTGGCCGGTCACGTCGCCTCGGCGTTCGCACAGGACCTCGCCCACGAGTCACCGGACCGCATGGTGACGGCTCCGGTGCCGGTGGCGGAGCGGTCGCCCGCGAGCGACCTGGTGGCGGCCCTCCGCGCTCCCGACGGATTGCGACAGCTGATCCTGATGCGGGAAGTGCTCGAGCGGCCGACCCATCGCTGGTGACGAGCCGCTTCGATTCGCATGTCGGTCTGCGTGCTGGCAGGATCACGCTGTCATCCCTCGTCGCAGGCGGGGGGTGGCGGCGCAGGTTTCCCCGCCCGCCCCGTCCGACCAAAAATCACTCGAACGAGGGGGGTTGGCGGGGGCCGGGCGGGCCTGTTTCGGGGCGTTGGCGCGGGGGGAAAATCGCGGCTTGAGCCGGCCCGTCCCCTGGTCTACAAGGGCTAGGGTCGGGTCGCCCGAGGCGGCCCGGTCGCCAGCGCGTAGACGAGGTAGCCCAAGCCTCGTCTACGCGCTTTTTTTCGCGCCCGAGGGGCTTCTTGCCTTGTTCCGGCGGCGGAGACCCTGTATTTCTCCCCGCCCGTCGGCCGGCGGTGCGCGGGCCGAATCCAGCTGCGAACAGCCCCGGTCGAGCCATGACGTCGGCGACGAGACATTCCGCCGCGGGCCGTCGCGGGCCCGCCATCAACGCCGTCGCGGTGGCCGCGATGTGGGCGGGCCTCGCCGGGGCCGCCATCTCGGCTGCGCTGGCCGATTCGCTGCCCGTGACCGTCGCGGTCGATGCCACGCAGGCACTGCTGCGAAGCGGCCCCGGCGACGACTTCTACCCCACCGACCGACTCGCGCGGTCCGCCAAGGTCGAGGTGTGGGCGATCGATGGCTCCGGGTATTGCGCGGTGCGGCCCGTTGAAGGCAGCTTCAGTTGGCTGCGGGCGGCCGACGTGCTGCCGGAAGATGGGGGCCGGCCGCCGGCCGGTGGCTTCACCGGCGTGATCGTGACCGACGGTGCCGTCGCCCGGGTCGGCTCGCAGCTCAACGAACTCAGGCACGTGTCGCAGGTGGCGCTGGAGGCGGGCGAGCGGGTGCGGGTGCTCGACCGGGTCTCGGTTGCGACGGGTCGCCACGCCGGCGAATGGCTGAAGATCGCACCGCCGGCGGGTGAGTTTCGCTGGGCATGGGCTGCCGATCTGGGTTTGCCAGTCGATCTCGCGCCCGTGGTCGAGCCTGAGCCGGCGGCAGCGGGCCTGGCCGCGGCCGGTGAGGCCTTGGCGGCCATTCGTGAGGCGGGCGCCGCCGTGACCCAGGCCGTCGCCGAGGCCGAGGAAGGCTCCGTTGCGGTGGCCGGTGGGCCGCCGGCGGACGTGGCCGAGCCGCAGGGCATGGCCCGGCTGCTCTCGGGCTGGTTGCCACGGGGCACGAACATGTTCGACCTCGCCGCGCCGCAGACGCCACCGGCCGTGGCGGGAGCGGCCCCCGTGCCCGCCGACGAGCTGGCCGACGTGGATCTCGCGCTCTCTCTGGCCGTTGCTGGCCCCAGCGAAGACTGGAACCTCGAGCCGATCCGCGACCGACTCCGACTGGCCGCCTCCCGGGCGACGACGGCCGAGGAGCGGACCCGCGCCGAGGCGATCGATACGCGACTGGCCCGGTTCGAGGCGATCAAGGCCCGGCAGGTTGTGCTCACGCAAGGCCCGGCGGGCGACCCCTCGCCCCTGAGGCTCGGCAGCATGTGGTCGAGCCTCTCGGCCGTGGGCTCGCGGCCGGTGCGGCCCGGGGTGCTCCCGGGCGGGCGGCCGGCCGATGGCCGCCCCGATTGGACGCCGCCCGATCAGATCGAGACCACCGGCCGGCTGGCCACCGTCATCTCGCGGCGGCCCGACGCGCCCCGCTGGGCGCTGGTCGATGGCGAGAACAACGTGCTGGTGTTCGTCACGCCGCGGCCAGGCGTGAGCCTGGCGCCGCTCGTCGGCCAGCAGGTCACCGTCCGCGGCGCCGAGGGCTACATGCCCGAATACAAGCGGCCCTATCTGGTCGCCTCCGAGGCCCGCCCGCGGATCGCCACGGCGCCCCCGGCCCGCGGCGACGTCACGCAGTAGCGGAAAACGTCTGCCCCGCTGGACGCGGCCTGGAAATCCGTACGATAG
This sequence comes from Candidatus Kuenenia stuttgartensis, assembly GCA_945876515.1. Taxonomy (GTDB): domain Bacteria; phylum Planctomycetota; class Planctomycetia; order Pirellulales; family UBA1268; genus QWPN01. The sequence continues at coordinate 12,271 of CAMCPF010000008.1, read as the reverse complement.
GCCGCATGGCCACACGCACGGATTCCGCGACCACCGGCACGCTCACGATCGGCGATCAGTGGAACGCGATCACGATCATCGCCCACTCCCAAACCCACCCGCTCAAGGCGATCTGCGAGCTGACGGAAAACGCGATCGACGCCGGGGCCCGCTCGGTGCGGATCATCCGCCGCCGGCGGGGCGGCGAGGCCTATCTCGAGTTTGAGGACGACGGCCGGGGCGTGGCGGCCGACGCGGCGGGCCGGCCCGACTTCGAGCGGATCGCCACGCACCTCTGCGACTCGATGAAGCGGCGGCTCGTGGCCGAGGACCGCCGCGGCGTGCACGGTGAGTTCGGGATCGGCCTCTTGAGCTTCTGGAGCCTGGGCGAGGAACTGCGGATGACCTCCGCCGGCAGCGACGGGCGGGCGAGCGAGCTGCGGCTGGTCCGTGGTCGCCGGGAGTACGAGATCCGGCCGGTGGCCGGCCTGCTGGAGGCCAGCGGCACCCGCGTGATCGTCGGGCCGCTGCTCGAGGCCACCCGCAATCTGGTCACGGGCGAGAAGATCGCCCGCTACCTCTCGGCCGAACTCCGCGACCGGATCCGCTCGAGCGGCGTGGACCTCCGGGTGATCGACCGCTTGGTGCGGGGCCCGCGGGCCTCGGCGGGTGGCTCGTCGGCCCGTGGTGAGATCGTGGTCACGCCGCGGGAGTTCGACGGCGAGCGGCTCGAGATCCCGCGCCGCTATCCCACGCCGCTCGGCGACGTGCAGGTCGAGGTCTACGTGCGGAGCGAGGGGGCGAGTGGTGGCGGCGGGATCTCGCTCTGCAAGGACGGCACTCGCGTCTTGCCGCGGATCGCCGAGCTTTTGTCCTTTCAGGAATCCCCCTGGACCGACGGCCGGCTCGAGGGGATCGTCGACTTCGAGCCGTTGGCGCTGGCGCCGGGCACCCGCAACGGCGTGGTGGCCGATGCCGCGCTCGAGGTTCTCGTCGCGGCCGCCACGCGGATCGCCCCCGATATCGAGCAGGCGCTCGCCGAGCGGGATGAGGCCGAGACCGAGCGGGCCAGCCGGCAGATCCTGAAGCAGGTCCACAAGGCGTTCGTGACGGCGCTGGCGGAGCTGCCGGCGGAGGAGTATCTCTACTTCGACATTCCCAAGCCGGCCGCGCCGCGGGGCGACGCTGACGAGGCCGAGACGGGCGGGCCTTCCACCTTGTTCGCGGCCGATCCCGGCCCGCTAGCCACGGTGCGGATTGCGCCGCGGCAGCCCCGGCGCGGCCCTGGTGGCGAGGTGCGGCTCACCGCAGTGGCCCGCGATGAAGCGGGCGTGGCCGTGGGGGGCGAGGCGACGCTCCACTGGCGGCTCGTGGCGGGCACAGCCTGGCTCACGGCCGACGGCTCGGCCTGCCGTGTGCGGTCCGACGCGGCGGGGCTGGCGACGGTCGAGGTGGTGGCCCGGCAGGGCGAGATCGAGGTCGCCGACACGGTGGAGGTGAAGTTCGTGACGGGTGACGACGCGGCCGGCGACCGCCGCTCACGCGGATTGCCCTCGTATCGCCTGGCGGCCGAGCCCGGCCGGCCTTGGCGGTCGCGGTACGAAACCGCCGGCAACGAGATCGTGATCAACTCGGCCCACCGCGACTTCGTGGCCAGCCGCTCCTCACCGGCCCGCCACCGCCGTTACATCGGCAAGCTCTACGCCAAGGAGGTCGTGCTCTCGAACTTCCCGCACGAGTCGCCGGCCGAGGCTCTGGAGCGGTTCGTCGAACTGACGCTCCGCACCGACGATTCGCTGTAGCCCGTCTCCAGCCATCAACGACGGGCGGCGTCGAGCTCTTCGGCGGGGAGCCAGCGGGCGGCCAGTTCCTCGCGGACTCGCTCGGGCGAGGTCTCGGCGGCGGCACGCACCGGCGCGGTGCCGGACACGCCCGAGGCCAAGGCCACGAGCGCCCGCCTGTCGGCCGGAGGCGTGCGGTTCATCCGCTCGGCCAGTCGGGCCACGCCGGCCGGGTTCCGCTCCGCTGCCCGAGTGAACTGCGAGACGAACAGGCAGATCTCGTGGACATTCGCCGCCGCCGACCGGACGATCAGTGACTGGAGGGTGCGGGTGACGAGTTCGAGGCCGAGACCGTCCACGTCGAGGAAGGCCTCGACCTCGATTCGCTGGGCCGGTCCGTCGGCACCGGCCGCCGGGGCGTGCCGCACCACGAGCAGGCACGAACCGGTGAGCGGCTTGGGCGCGAGCGGGCCGTCGTAGCCACCGCGACCGTGGAACACGAGCAGGCCGCCGGCGGGGCCGTGGTCATGGTGGAGCAGCCGCACGGTGCCGGTCGTACCGTAGCCATCCGACAGCCGCCAGGCACCGTTCGCCACGGGATCCAGCGCCACGCGGCTGATCCCCAGCACTCGCCAGACATCGACGAGCGTGTCGGGCTTCCTGAGCACGAAGTCCAGGAGCGCAGGCTCGCAGTGGATCGTCTCGCCGGGCAGGCGGCGATGGAGTGTGGCTGAGCGGCCAAAGTGCTCCACAAGTTGACGATCCTCGGCCCGCATCCGCTCGAGCGGTAGTTCGACCAACGACCGCCGGCACGACTCGCGGCTGGCCGCGGTCATGTCGGAGAAACTCGTGGCGAGCCCAGTCTTGCCCGGCAGCCGTTCGGCGGCCGATGTCGTCCCGGCCAGGGAGGCGCAGAGCCACCCCACGGCCAAGGCCGCAGCGAATCGCGCGGTCATTCCCCCATCCCCCTGATGCCACCCCGGCGGTGCCGCCCCGGCACCGCTCCGATCCTTTCATTCGGACTTTTACGAGACGCTGCACCAGCGAATTTTCCGTGCAATGCGCACGGCTTACCCAGCTTGCCGCAGTCGCCGGAACCGCAAAAGCGGCTCTTGGCCCGCCTCCGACCGTTCCCTAAGATCCCGCCCCTCGGCCACGGCCCGCCGCGCCTTCGCTCGCCACTCGATGCTCACGATTCACGATCCAGCCCCGGCCTCCGATCCGACGGAGGACGGCGTCGCTTCGCGCTCCGCCGGCCATCCTCCCGGCCTGCTCGGTCGCGGCCTCGTCGCCTGGACGCGGCTCTGCCTCTGGCGGCCCTGGGCGGTGGTGCTCGTGGCGGTGGCGGCGGCGGTGGCGGCCGGTGTGTGGACGGCCGACTCCCTCGGCTACAAGGTGAGCCGCACCGACCTGCTCGACCCCGAGAGCGACTACAACAAGCTCTGGATCGACTACATCCACGAGTTCGGCGAGGACGACGACGCCGTGATCGTGGTCGAAGGGCCTTCCCGGGAGGCCGTGATCCCGGTGCTCGAGGAACTCTCCCAGGAGGTGGCCCGCGAGGGCGACCTGTTCCGCTCGGTGCTCCACGAGGTGGACCTGTCGCGGGTTCGCTCCAAGGGGCTCCATTACCTCTCGCCGGAGGATTTGGCGGCGATCGACCAGTTCGTGGAGCGGACCCAGCCGGTGCTCGATGGCGGCTGGATGCAGCTCCGAGTCGGCACGATGGTGGCCGGATTGGCCGCGCAGATGGTGGCCGGGGGGCAGGCGCAGGGCTCCGGCGAGTCGCCGTTGGCCACGATCGAGCGGTACAGCGAGAGCCTGCTCGCCGCGTTGGAGACGCCACAAACGGTGGCCGGCCGGCCGGGCGACTATGTCTCTCCCTGGCCCACGATGCCCGAATCGGTCGGCACGCTCCGCGACCTCTCCAGCGAGAATCTCCTGGCCAAGGACGGCCGGCTGGGGTTCGTGCTTCTCCGGCTGGCCAAGCAGGACGGGGGCTTCGCCGGCGCCTCGGCCGCCACCGACGAGCTGCGGCGGATCATCGAGCGGGTGGCCGCCCGGCATCCCGCCACCACGATCGGCCTCACCGGCCTGCCGGTGATGGAAGACGACGAGATGCGGAGCAGCCAGCATTCGATGATCTGGGCGAGCGGGCTGTCGCTGGCGGCGGTGATCCTGGTGGTGATCGCGGGCTTCGGCGGCGTGCGGCACGCGCTGTTGGCCAACGGCGTGCTCGTGATCGGGATGGCCTGGGCCTTCGCCTGGGCCACGGCCTCGGTCGGCCACCTCAACATCCTGAGCGTGACCTTCGCCGTCACGATGATCGGCGTCGGGATCGACTATGGCACCTACTACGTGGGCCGTTACCTCGAGGCCCGCCGCCGTGGCCTCGACTGCGAGGCGGCCCTGCTCGAGACGAGCGGCACCGTCGGGCCCGGCATCCTGACGGGTGCCATCACGACGAGCGTGGCTTTCTTCTCGGCGGCGCTCACGAGCTTCGTCGGGGTGGCCGAGCTGGGGATGATCGCCGGCGGCGGGATCCTGCTGTGCTGCGCCGCCGAACTGCTCGTCCTGCCGGCGACGCTGGCGATCGTGGACCGGAGCTTCCTGGGGCGGCGCATCCCCGAGCCGGTGCCGGTGCACACCTGGCTCGAGCCCCTGATGCGGCATCCACGGTTCGTCGCCCTGGCCGCGGTCGCCTGCTCGATGGCGCTGGCCGGCGGGTTGCACGAGCTCGAATACGACCACAACCTGCTCAACCTCCAACCCGACGGCCTCGAGAGCGTCGAGGTCGAGAAGAAGCTCCTGTCCGAGTGCGACCAGAGCGTCTGGTACGCCCTCTCGATCGCCGACTCCCGCGAGCAGCTGCTCGAGCGCAAGGCTCGGCTCGAGGCCCTGCCCAGCGTGGAGCGGATCGACGAGATCGCGTCGCTCCTGCCTGGCGACGAGGATCTCAAGCGGCCGGCGATCGAGCGGATCGGCGGCCGGCTTGCGACGCTCCCCGAACGGCCGCCGGAGATCCCGGTGGATCGGCTCGATGCCCTGGGCGAGACGCTCGCCTGGGCCCAGGGCGAGGCCTCGAAGCGGCCAGGCGGCCTGCGGACGGCCTGGCACCTGGAGCGGGTGCGGGAGAGCCTGCGGACCAAGGGGCCCGACGAGTGCTACCGCGCCCTGGCGGCCTTCCAGCAGCGGGCCGCCGGCGACCTGCTCTCCCGGCTGCACGGGCTCTCCGCTGTGGCCAACCCCGAGGCCCCGGCCCTCGACGACCTGCCGCCGAGCCTGGTCGAGCGGTTCGTCGGCTCGAGCGGCCGCCACCTGCTCAAGATCTACGGCCGGGGTGACATCTGGAACTTCGAGTCGTTGGAGCGGTTCGTCCGCGAGGTCCGGAGCATCGATCCGCGGGCCACGGGCAATCCGCTCCAAGCCTACGAGGCGTCGCTGGAGATGAAGCGGAGCTACGAGCAGGCAGGGCTGTCGGCGCTGGTGGTGATCCTGGTCGTGCTCTGGCTCGACTTCCGCAACCTCAAGCACGCCTTCCTCGCCGTCCTGCCGCTGGCCGTCGGCATGGCGCAGATGCTCGGCCTGATGGGGATGGTGGGCATCGACCTCAATCCGGCCAACCTGATCGGCATCCCGCTGATCATGGGGATCGCCGTGGATTACGGCGTGCACGTGGTGCACGACTCCCTGGAGCGGCCGGGCCCCTACCGGATGAGCGCCTCGACGGCCAACTCGGTGCTGGTCGATGCCCTGACGACGATCCTCGGCTTCGGCGCCCTGATGGTGGCCAGCCACCGCGGGCTCGAGAGCCTGGGGCGGGTGCTGACGTTGGGCGTGACCACCTGCACGGTGACCTCGCTCGTGTTCCTGCCGGCGGTGCTGAGCTGGATGCAGCCGGCCGGCCGCGCCGAGCCGCAGGCAGACGCGTCGGAGGACGCGTTGGAGAATGACGCCGATCCTGACGGGGCGGCATCTGCCGGCAGCGGCCGTCTGGCTGCGTGAAATCCGCCTTGTGCCGGCCCGCGGCGGCGCGGTACTCCCCTCGTTCCCCAAGTCCCCGAGGTGCCGCCATGAAGCCCGCGTGTCTCCGCCGTCTGGTCCCCTCTTTGGCCCTCTGTGTGGCCCTGCTGCTGCCGGCCGTGAGCCGCGGCCAGGAGCGGCCGGTGAACGTCGTGATGGGCGACCAGTTCAACAACCGCGTCGAGACGGCGCAGTTGGTGGGTGACGTGGTCGTGCTCGTGTACGCCGGCCGGCACGGGGCCGAGGCCGCGATGGAACTCGGCCGCACGCTCCACACCCGCTTCCATCCCACCGCCGACGGTGCCGATCCGAAGGAGTGGTCCACTCAACCGGTGGTGGGTGTCACCGGCTGGCCGGCGGGCATGCCGGTGCCGGACGTGAAGGTGATCCCCGTGGCCTGCGTGCCCGAGGTGCCCAAGGCCTTGCACAGCATGGTCCGCCGCCGGCTCAAGCAGGAGTCGCCCGTGGTTCCGGTCTGGCTCGACTTCGAGGACGTGATGCGGCCCAGCTTCGGCATGATCCCCGACGAGCCGAACGTGCTCCTGATCGACACCCGCGGCATGGCTCAGGGCGTGATCTCGGGCCAGCTCGACCAGGGGAAAATCGAGCAGGTGGTGGCCCTGATCGACGACCTCCGCAAGCGGGCGATTCCCGAAGTTCGCACCGCCTCGTTTCCGGCGGCCGTGCGGCAGTAGCGCGGCCCCGAATCCCGCGAAGCGCAGCCGCTCAGCCCCGCGGATCCTGCCAGTCGCCCCAGGCGGCGAGGTAGCGGGCCAGCCCGGGGCTCGAGCCAGCGCGGGCCTCGATCCAGCCCTTCGCCTCCTCGATCAGCTTCTGCTCCCGCTCGAGCGTGATCTCACCGGCCACCACGCGGCTGCGGAGAAATACGAAGTAGGTGTCGAGCACGTCGCCCCGGCAGTAGTCGTGAATCTCGGCCTTCCTCCCAGAGTCCCACAGGTCCTGCACCATGTGGCCCGCCACGTCCATCTTGCCCGGCTTGCCGATCAGGTTGGCCGCCAGCGAGAGCCCACCGACGAACCGGCTGGCCCCGGAGTTGGTGAGCCACTCGTGGAGGTCGAAGTGGGCTCGGGTGTTGTAGCGGTAGCGGGGCTGGTCGAAGTTGCGGGCATCCTCGGCGAACCAGTCGGGGATCTGGATCCCGTAGCGGAAGGCGCACAGTTCGAGGAGCGGCATGTCGAAGCCGCGGCCGTTGAAGCTCACCAACTGCGGCTGCTTGTACCGCCGCCAGCCCTCCCAAAACCGGCGGGCGATCTCGTGGGGCCGTGACTCCTCCTCGTCGAGAGCCACGAGATCCTGGAGCGCGAGGTCCTTCCCCAGCTTGGCGATCACCAGCGAGACCGGCACCTGGAAGGTGTAGGGGACGAAGTCCTTCCCCGTCTCGGCCTGGAGCTCACCCCGGTAGCGGGCGATTGCCTGCTCGGGAGAGAGTTTGTCGGCGGCATACCGCAACCGGGAGACGAGCGCTCCGTCGGCCACGCTCTCGATGTCGAAGACAAGATACTTCGGTTCGCCCGCGGCCATGCGCTAGCGCCTCACCAGTGGATGGGCCAGCGGCAGCCACGCGCCGTCGGCCTTGCTCGAGGCCACCGCCTGCTCGATGAAGTACATCCCTTCCACGCCGTCACGGACGTTGGGATAGACGGTATCCACGGTCTCGAAGGGCTTGCCGCCGAGGGCCAAGGCCATGGCGTCGAAGCCGGCCCGGTAGACGTTGGCGAAGGCCTCGAAGAAAGCCTCCGGGTGGCCCGAGGGCAGCCGGCAGGCGGCCCGCCCGGCCTCGTTCGTGAACGGGGCGTTCGGGTCGCGGGTGTAGACGTAGTGCGGCTTGCCGTTGTGGCGCACGAGCATCTTGTTGGGCTCCTCCTGGTGCCACTCGAGGCTGCCGAGCGTGCCGTCGATCTGGATCCTGAGGTCGTTCTCCCGGCCGTGGCTGATCTGGGAGGCGGTCACGGTGCCGAGCGCCCCGTTCTGGTAGCGGATCACGGCATGGCCGTAGTCGTCGAGCGACCGGTCGGGCACGAAGATCTTGAGATTGGCGGCGATCTTCTCGGGCAGCAGGCCGGTCATGAAACGGCCGAGGTTGTAGGCATGGGTGCCGATGTCGCCGAAGCAGCCGGCCGCGCCGCTCTTGGCCGGATCGGTCCGCCAAGCCGCCTGCTTCTGCCCCTCGCTCTCGAGCCTGGTGCGCAGCCAGCCCTGGATGTACTCGGCCCGGACGGCCTGGATCTCGCCGAGTTCGCCGGCCAGGATCATCTCCCGCGCCTGCCGGACGAGCGGATAGCCGGTGTAGTTGTGGGTCACCACGAACACCTGCTTCGAGGCGGCCACGAGCGTGGCGAGTTCCTCGGCCTCGGCGAGCGTGAGCGTGAGCGGCTTGTCGCAGACCACGTGGAAGCCGGCGGCCAGCGCCGCCTTGGCCACGGGGAAGTGCATGTGATTGGGGGTGGCGATCGAGACGAAGTCGATCCGCTCCCCCTCGGGGAGCGCCCGCTCGGCCGCGAACATCTCGGCAAACGAGCCGTACGCCCGACGATCGCTCACGGCGTAGTCGGCGGCGCTGGCCTTGGAACGGGCCGCGTCGCTCGAGAAGGCGCCGGCGACCAGTTCGGCCCGATTGTCGAGCACGGCCGCCGTGACATGCACGCGGCCGATGAACGACCCCTGGCCGCCCCCCACGATCCCCATCCGCAGCTTCCTGCCCAGATCCCCGTTGGTTGCCATCGCTCGCTCCCAGTGTGACGCGCCTACCCGCCCAGCCCCGGGCGGACCCGGCAGCGTAGCACAGGCCGGGCCGAGGTGGCAGCGGCCCATGGCTCGCGGTGGTGGCGGAGATTTCAGCTTCGCGGTTCAGTGGGCCCGGCTTTGATTCCGGTCACGGGGTCGCGGTAGCATTGGCGGTTTCTGTTCCCTCCCCGTTCCCGCCTCAGCCTGCGGCGGCTCTCATGGGCTTTCAGGATCGCGGCTACTATCGTTCCCCATCTCGCGGCTTCTCACCCGAGTGGTCGGCTGTCAACACGATCATCGCGGTCAACGCGGCGGTCTGGCTGGCCAACTTCATCCTGGCGGGCGACCTGTTCCGGGAGTTCATCTCGCTCAAGGTCTCGCTCAACGACCTGCTCTGCCTCCGGAGCGATCTGCCGAGCCACCTCTGGAATGTCTGGACGCTGCTCACCTACGGCTTCACCCATGACGACCGGGATCTCTGGCACATCGTTTTCAACATGCTCACGCTTTGGTTCTTCGGCCGCCCGGTCGAGGCGATCATGGGGCGGGCTGAGTTCATTCGGTTCTACGGCACGGCGATCGTGGTGGCCGGGCTTGCCTGGCTGATCGGCGAGCAGCTGAGCGGCGCGGGGCCCGGGCCACGGCTGGTCGGTGCCTCCGGCGGTGTGATGGCCGTGCTTGCGGCCTTCATCTGGTACTACCCGCGGGAGACCATCTACATCTACGGCGTGCTGCCGGTGCCCGCCTGGCTGCTCGGAATCATCTACCTGTTTTTGGATGTCCGCGGTGCCGGCGACCGAAACAGCAACGTGGCCCACGTAGCTCACCTCGCCGGGGCGGCCTTCGGAATCCTCTACGCCTGGCGGGGCTGGAGCCTCGACGGCCTGACGGACGCACCGGCCCGGCTGCTGGCGAGCCTGCGGGGCCGCCGGCTGCGGATCGTGCGGCCCGACGACGAGCTGGCCGGCAATGACGAGCCGCCGCTCGAGCAGGAAGTGGATCGGATCCTCGAGAAGATCGGCCGCTCGGGCGAGGCGAGCCTGACCGCAGCGGAGCGGGACACGCTCACCCGCGCCAGCCGCAGGCTCAAGGATCGCCGCGGGTAGGGGCGGGCTCGGGGTTGTCCGTGCCGTCGTGCCGACCGTTCCTCGAGGCCGGCAGCGGTCCCGGCCGGGTCACTCGGCCACGGCGGCGGCTGGCTCGGCGGCGGATGCGTCTGGTTTGGGTGCCTCGGGCTCGGTCGCGTCGGCCTTCGGCATCTCGGGCTTGGCCGCCTCATCGGCCGGTTCGGTCGGCTCCGTGGCCGGGCCGGTCGGCTCTGGAGCGGGCTCGGTGGGCTCTGGAGCGGGTTCGGTGGGCGGCACGAGCGGGTCGAGCGGCTCGGTCGGCTCGAGCGAGGGCACGGCCAGCGCCGCAGCCACGGCCCGGGCCGCAGCCCGGCCCGCGTCGGCGAGCTTGCCGCGAGGAGCCCAGGCCTCGACCGTGTACAGCCGGCCATCGACGACCACGGCGGTGCAGTCCCGCTCGATCTTCTTGGTCGTGCCGTCGATCTTGGCTTCGCCGGTCGCGGCCCAGCTCACGGCGTGGTGCGGGCCCACCTTGGTCCGGGCCGGCTTGCGGAGAACGCCCTTGCCCTCACGCTCGGCCAGTTGGGACGCGACGGCCTCCACGAAGGCGGCATGGTTGTCGCCAGTCACCTCCGCGAATCCCTCCGGCGGATCGGCCACCAGCACGACGACCGCCGGATAGGGAAGCTGGGGCGTTGACTGGTAGCGGACGAGATAGTCGTAGGACCGCGGCGCCCGACGCCAGCCCTGCGGTGAGAACACGCTCACCCGGCCGTTGTCGAGATCGAGGCGTGAGGCGGGGTCGAGGCCGGGCAGGGCCGCGGAGCCCGGCTTACCGACTGCCGCGGGGGCGGTCGATTCCTTCCCGGAGCAGCCGATGAACAGGGCCGCCATGACGAGCAGGTGCGCGGCGACAATCCGGTGCATGACGACCCCCTGATGGCAAGCGTGGTCTTCGGCCGGCCGACGCGGCGGGCCTACTCGGTGATCGGCTCCTTCACGAGTCCGACGAAATGATGGGCCCGCGACGAGGCGACGAGATCGGCCGCCTTCTTGTCGGCCGCCTTCTTGTCGGCGTATTCGAACATCGCGACCCGCTTCATCGCCTGCGTGAACACGCCCCAGTAGGCCTTCATCCGGGCCTCCTTGGCGACCTTGCGGCGACTGGGCTTCTTGGCGGCAGCCTTCTTCGGCTCCTTGGCGACCTTTTCCTTCTTCGCCTTGGGGGCCTTCTCGCCGGCCTTCTTCTTGGTCTTGGCCGTCTTGCCGAGGGCCTCGGCGGCCTCCACCTGGGCCCGCATTTCCCTGATGCTGCGTGTCTTCTTGGCCATCGCGCGGCTGCTGTCCTGTGGGGTGTTTTTGGATCCGCCCGGGATCCGGTTGGGATCCGCCCGTCGCGGAGGCCGGAGTATAGCGTCGGCGGCGGTCGCCGTACGGCGGGCCTATACTTTCGGCATGTCAACCGCCGCCCTCGACCTGCCACTCGCCAGCCCCTTCCCGCCCTACCGCAGCCTGTCCGACGACCTCCTCCAGGAGCGGATCGAGGCGGTTCGGCAGCGGCTGGGCCCGCGACTGGTGATCCTCGGGCACCATTACCAGCAGGATGGGGTGATCGCCCACGCCGACCTCACGGGAGACAGCTACCAGCTTTCCCGGAGCGCCGCCGAGCGGGAGGGCTGCGAGGCGATCGTGTTCTGCGGCGTCCACTTCATGGCCGAGACGGCCGACATCCTCGCCAACCGACCCGAGCAGGTGGCCGCCCGCGGCCGGCGGGTCACGGTCGTGCTGCCCGACATGGCCGCCGGCTGCTCGATGGCCGACATGGCGGGAATCGACCAGGTGGAGGACGCCTGGGAGGATCTCGGCACGGTGATCGACACCGCCGACATCACGCCCGTCACCTACATCAACTCGGCCGCGAGCCTGAAGGCCTTCTGCGGCCGCCACGGCGGGATCGTGTGCACGTCGAGCAACGCCCGAGCCGTGCTCGACTGGGCCTTCGCCCAAAGGCGGCGGGTGCTGTTCTTCCCCGACCAGCACCTCGGCCGCAACACCGCCCGGGCGATGGGCATCCCGCTCGCCGAGATGGCCCTCTGGAACCCGCACGATCCCACGCTCGGCGGCAACGCCCGCGCGCAACTCGAGCAGGCCCGCGTGATCCTCTGGCAGGGCCACTGCAGCGTGCATGCGATGTTTCGGCCGGAGCACGTGGACGCGATCCGGGAGCACATCCCGGGCGTGAAGATTCTCGTCCACCCTGAGTGCTCGATGGAGGTGGTGGACAAGGCCGACCTCGTCGGCTCGACGAGTTACATCCTCCGCCAGGTCGAGCAGGCGCCGCCGGGCACGAAGTGGGCGATCGGCACCGAGCTCCACCTCGTCAAGCGGCTCGAGCAGAACCATCCCGAGCAGACGGTGCGGTTCCTGTCGCCGACCGTCTGCATGTGCGCCACGATGTATCGGATCGACCTCGCCCACCTCTGCTGGAGCCTCGAGCACCTGGAGCGGGGCAAGCCGGTGAACGTGATCCGGGTGGACGACGAGACGGCCAAGTGGGCCGTGACCGCACTCGAGCGGATGCTCGCGGTGCGGTAGCGGCGCGGAAGCGGCGCGGTGTCGCAGGCTCGGCGTGGCCAGACGCTCGGGGGTGCTGCAGGCTCGGGATTACCCATGCCA
>CAMCPF010000007.1 GCA_945876515.1 Candidatus Kuenenia stuttgartensis | reverse complement strand
GCCACGACGTCAGCCGGAGCCGCCCCCTCCCACTCGTCCTCATCGACGAGCAGGATCTCCGGGGTCCGCGGCGGGGCGTCGGCGGCGGGCGTGGGTCCGCCCGCGAGGCAGGCGGCCAGCAGCGCGAGGCCGGCCAGCGATCTAGGAGTGCCGTGCACACGAGTGCCGCGAACAAGCGTGGTCATGCCATGCACCCCAAGGGGCGGCACGGCGCCGGTCAGCGGGCGGGCACCGAGGCCCGGGCGTTGACCGCGTCGGCCACTGTGGTCGCGATCTCGTCGGCCATCCGCCGCTGCTGCGTGACGTCGGCGAGGCCGCTGTTGCTCGCTACGATCTTACCCGCAACGACGGCCGGGTTGAATCCGGCGACCGCGCCGATGGCGAGCGTGCCGGGGGCCCGTCGGCCGCGGTCCGAACTGTCGAGCACGAAGAAGGGCCGGCCGCCGGCGGTGGCCGGGTCGGCGAGTGCGATGTCGATGCCGAGTGTCGCGTTGCCGGCGCCGAACCCGATCGCGTTCCGAGCCACGGCGTTGCCCGCATCGAGGTTGACGACCTCGCCATAGAGCCGCCAGCCGTCGGCCGGCGGTTGGGCGGCCTCGCTCCAGAACACGGCCGGCCAGCCGGCGCTCGCCAGCTCCTCCGCCACGAGCCGGGCCACCGCCACGCCCGGCGGCTCGCTGCGGTCGTAGCCCGTAACCGCATCGACCACGCGGGGCCGCGAGGCGAAGAGCGACCGCACCGGTCCCTGCGGGATCACCGGGGCCGACTGCTCGGCGAGCTGCTGCTGCAGGGCCGGATCCATCCGGAAGGGGATCACGTAGATCCGCGCCGGCGGCGTGGCCGGCCAGGTGGTGGCGGCGGGCATGGCCTGCGACTGGGTGGGGCCGAGCAGCGGCGGCTGGGCCACAGCGGGCGTGGCCAGGGCGGCCGACGCGACGAGGCTGACGAGGATCAGGTGGACCGACTTGCTGAGGAAAGGCATGAGGGTGAGGTCGGCCTTTCCGGCGAGCGATCTTGAACGCTCCGCGCGTTCCCGGTGGATTCGGATCGCTCACTCACCCGGCCGACCAGCCCGAGCGGGGCCGGGCGTGAATCGTGGGCGGGGCCGCGGCCAGGGCCGCGATCGCCTGCCGCGTGGCGGCCAGCCGCTCGCCGGCGAGGTGCTCGAGGGCCAGGTCGAACCGCACGCTCTCGCCCGGCCCGAGCGGCACGACGCGGCCTTGGGCCTCCTCGAACGACCGGGGATTGGGATAGTTTGTCGCCGGCTCGAGGCCCGTCACGTAGCCGTCGGCGAGCGATCCCTGGTTCTTCCAGAGGGCGAAGCAGGGGAGCGAGGCGGCCCGCCAGGACAGGCCCGCGGCCTGCGTGCCGTCGGGGGCCACGAGCAGGGCCGAGGCTATGCCGGCGGCGTCGGGGCGGATGCGGGCGAAGTGCACGTCTTCGCCGCGGCCGGCCCGCGGGGCGTCGTAGCGGTTCCAGGTGGCGACGTCGGCCGCGGCCGTCGCGTCACGGGGCGCGAGCTCGTCGATCGCGGCCACCACCTCGGCGCCCGCGGCGAGCAGCGGCGGCCCAAGGTTCACGTGGTAGAGCAGCTGCATCGAGGCCGGGCGGGCGGAGAGGTTCGTGACCGTGTCGGTCCAGGCGATCCGCGGCCGGTCGGCCGAAAGCACGAGCGAGGTCTCCATCCGCATCGCGTGGATCAGAAACCGCGTCTCGTCCACGGCGCCCGTGAGCGTGATCGTGCCCGCTTCCTCGTCGAGCGTGACCGTGAGTTCGTGGGCGGGAAGGTTCGCGATCCGGCCGTGCAGGCCGTGCACGAGCCGGCCCGAGGTGTCGAAGTCGGGCGCGCCGTTGCTCACCAGGCCGCAGCGGGCCACGAGCTCGTCGAAGCCGTCGAGCCAGCCGAGGCCCGAGGGCTCGCCGAGTGGCACGAGCGCCGGATGCACCGGCCCGGCCACGGGCGACTGCCAGCCGAGTTCAACGCCACCACAGATCATCTTCCAGATGCCGAGGCCGCGGTCGGGCAGGATGAAGACCCGCGTGTCGCCGGCGATGAGCTCCACGAGCAACACGCCCTGCCGACGGCCCCCGACAAGCCGCCGGCTACGGACGGCCAGCCGGCCGGCCGCGACGTCGACGATTGGGTCGGCGGCGACGCCTGGATGCGGGGAGACGAGCGTGACGACGTGCTTGGGCATACCTGTTCCATATCCGAGAGGCTTCAAACCGCCGGGTTGTCGAGGGGCCGTGGTCCCCCGTCAAGCCGAACCGCTGGAGGTCGGCGACCGCAAGCCCCGGAGCGCTCAGCTCGCGGTCCTCGTGGAAGGCACCTCCAGCTCGCTCATCAGCATCAAGTCGAGCACGCTGTGGCTGTCGTCCGGCTCGAAGACAACGGCCGTGCGGCCGGATGGCGAGACGAACACCCACTCCGGATGCGATACCTCGAATGATCGACCATCGACCATTCGAATCGTGAACGGGCGAAACGGCTGCTGTCGCAGGGTCGCCTTCAGTTGCTCGCTCGTCATGGCATGGGCTCCGCAGGCTTCGGAACGTCGATCATCGTATATACGGGCGTACATGAATGCAAGGGGCGTTGCGGCCAGCCGCGATGCCTGGAAGACAACCGCCGCGACCGACACGGCGACACGTCAGGCGAGCGATGGCCGAGGCTTGAACCACGGCGGCTTGGGCGTCACAGTGGGGCTTCCGGGCCGCGGTCTCCGCAGCCCCCCCGTCGCCTTTCGAGCGATCCCATGAACGACCTGAAGATCTTTTCGGGGCCGGCCAACCCGGCCCTGACGCAGGACATCTGCCGCTACCTCAACTTGCCGATGGGCAAGATCTCGCTGGGGCGGTTCCCCGACGGTGAGATCTCCTGCAAGATCGACGAGGACGTGCGCGGCCGCGACGTGTTCATCGTCCAGCCGACCTGCCCGCCGGTCAACGAGCACATCATGGAGCTGCTCGTGATGATCGACAGCTTCAAGCGAGCCAGCTCCTTCCGGATCACGGCCGTGATCCCCTACTTCGGCTACGCCCGCCAGGACCGCAAGGACTCGGGCCGGGTGCCGATCACGGCCAAGCTGGTGGCCAACCTGATCACCCGCGCGGGCGCCGACCGCGTCTTGGCGATGGACCTGCACGCGGCCCAGATCCAGGGCTTCTTCGACGTGCCGGTGGACCACCTCTACGCCGCGCCCGTGCTCAACAACCACCTCCACTCGCTCGAGATCCCCAAGGAGGAGCTGGTGGTGGTCAGCGCTGACGAGGGAGGCATCAAGCGGGCGGTCGGCCACGCCAACCGGATCGGGGCGCCGCTGGCGATCATCGACAAGCGGCGGCTCTCGGCCGAGACGATCAAGAGCACCAACATCATCGGCGCCTCCGTCGAGGGCAAGACGGCGATCCTGTTCGACGACATGATCAGCACCGCCGGCTCGATCTGTGGGGCCGCCGACGTGCTCCACAAGCACGGTGCGCGGGCGATCCACGCCTTCGCCACCCACGGCCTGCTCGTGGGCCCGGCGATCGAGCGGCTCAAGAGCGCCCCCTTCGAGTCGATCGTGATCACCGACTCGATCCCGCTGACACCGGGCAAGATGCTGCCCAACATCCAGGTGCTCTCGGTCGCCAGCCTGCTCGGCCAGGCCATCAAGCGGATTCACCGCAACGAATCCGTGAGCATGATGTTTCAATGATGACGGCTGAACGGCCATCCATGGCCCGTTCAGCCTCGCGGCCCTCGGGCCTGCGGCCCCGAGCCTCTGCGAGACGACTCCCCGAGCTTCCGCGTTGAGCGTCCGGCGAGATGGCATGGGCAACTCCAAGCCTGCGGTGGGCCGGTTTTTTGCGGCGAAACGCGGGGTTGAACGCTTTGGGCGGCGCCTCTACCTTCCCCGCCCGGTTTCCCTGAGAGTGCCCTCCCAGTCCCCCAGAGTCCGCCGGTTCCATGCACTACTTTCTCCGCGCCCTGCGTGAGGCCGTCCGCAGCTGGCCCCTGCTGGCCGCCGCGATGCTCTGCTCGGCCGGCGTCGCCGCGCTCTGGGGGGCCAACATCGCTGCCCTGTTCCCGATCATCGAGGTGACCCTCAAGGGCGAGTCGCTCCAGTCGTGGAACGCCGCGCGGCTCGACGACGCGGAATCGCGGATCGAGGCGGCTGAGGCCGAGCGGCAGACGCTCGAGGCCGAGGTGGCCGCCGGCACGCGGACCGGCGAAGACCTCGTCTGGGCCCGCCACCGGATCGACACGCTCCGGATCAACCTCGCCGTGGACCGCGGCGTCGTGGCCTCGGCCAGCCGGCTGGGCCCATGGCTCGACCGGCTCCTCCCCGTCGATCCCTTTCAGACGGTGCTCGTGGTGGTGGGGTTCGTGGTCGCGAGCACCTTCATCAAGCACGGCCTGCTGCTGGTGAGCACGATGCTCGTCTCCTGGGTGGCGATGAACATCAGCCGCAACATCCGGATCAAGGTCTTTGAGAAGGCGCTGTCACTCGACCGGGCCCAGTTCATGCGGCATGGCTCGGCCGGCTTCATGGCCCAGGTGACGGCCACGGCGGAGATGCTCGCCAACGGGATCATGGCGGTGTACGGCGGGCTGGTCACCGAACCGCTCAAGATCCTGGCCTGCCTGGGCTGCGCCCTGCTCGTGTCGTGGCGGCTGACGCTCGCCTGCCTGGTGCTCGCACCGGTGGTGGGGTTCCTGATGGTCTGGCTCAACCGGCGGATGCGGAACATCTCCACGGGCATCCTCTCGCAGTCCAAGGGCTACCACCACGTCCTGCTCGAGGCGCTCAACAACGTGCTCACCGTGCAGGCCTACACGATGGAGCCGTTCGAGCGGCAGCGGTTTCGCGACTGCACCGGTGACATGCTCAAGCTGGGCATGCACTACTCCTTCTACCGGGCTCTCGCCAACCCGATCACCGAGGTGCTGGGGATCGGAATGGTGGCCACCTCGATCGCGGTCGGAGCCTGGCTCGTGATCAACCAGGAGACGCGGATCTTCGGCATCACGATGACCGACCAGCCCATGACCGTGCCCGGAATCATGATCTTCTTCGGCTTCCTGATCGGGGCCAGCGACCCGGTCCGCAAGCTGTCCGGCGTGATCACCGGCCTCAACATGGGCATGGTCGGCGCCCAGGGGCTCTACCCGCTGCTCGACACTGAGTCGAAGCTCGTGGAGGCCGCGGAGCCGAAGCGGCTCCCCTCGCCCCACCGCGAGATCCGGCTGGAGAACGTCTCCTTCTCCTACGACGGGATCGACACGGTGCTCGACGGCGTCAACCTCACGATCGCGTTCGGCGAGCGGGTGGCGATCGTGGGGCCCAACGGCGGCGGCAAGAGCACGCTGATCAACGTCATCTGTCGGTTCTACGATCCGACGGCCGGCCGGATCCTGATGGACGGCGTGCCGCTGACCGACCTCGCGCTCGGCGACCTGCGGCGGCGGATCGCGATGGTCACGCAGCAGACCGAACTCTTCAACGAGTCGATCCTCTACAACATTCGTTACGGCCGCTGGGACGCCACCGACGAGGAGATCGAGGCCGCCGCCCGCAAGGCCCATGCCCACGAGTTCATCTCGGAGTTTCCCGAGGGCTACCGGACGATGGTCGGCCCCAACGGCTTCCGGCTCTCGGGTGGCCAGCGGCAGCGGATCGCCCTGGCCCGGGCCTTCCTCCGCGACGCCGAGATCCTGGTGCTCGACGAGGCCACCAGCCAGATCGACGTCGAGAGCGAGCGGCTGATTCACGAGGCCCTGGCCCAGTACGTCCAGAACCGGACCGTGCTGATGATCACCCACCGGGCGAGCACCCTCGCCCTGGCCGACGCGATCGTCGAGGTCGAGCACGGCAAGGTCGTCAAGCGGCCGGCGCGGCAGCCCCAAGCGGCCTGACCGGCCGTTCGCGTATCATCCACGCATCATGGTCGCAACAATCAGTTGTTCCTGCGGTTACAGCGGCCCCGGTCAGCCCGGGAGCAAGGGCCTCGTCTGCCCGCTGTGTGGGGAGCCGGCCGTCGCGGCGCCCGAGGAGAAGATCTGGCGGGTGCCGTGCCCCAAGGGCCACGTGTTCCGGGCGCCGGAATCGTGGATGGGCAAGTCGATGGTCTGCCCGAAGTGCAACGAGCAGTTCACCCTCCAGATCAGCGACAGCCTCGAGAAGAAGGAAGAGCTGCGGCGGCGCCAGGAGCAGGCAGACGCGAAGTTCGCCAAGACCTGGTTGAACCGCGCCATCGCCGCGGCCGTGCTGTTCGGCCTGCTGATCATCGCCATGGTCGTGATGAGCGTGATCCGGCGGTAGCAGGCCGTCCGCCGGCGCCACGACCGCCCCCTCGCCGGGAGCCTCCGCTCGTCGGCGGTCGTCATCAGCTCAGGCGATCGTTCCAGCGGGCGGCGTCCCTGGGCTCGTAGCGGACGGGCTCGAAGGTGTCGCGGACGACGCGCCGGATGGCCCGCAGGTCCACCTTGCCATCGCGGGCCAGCAGCTGCACGAGCAGGTTGCCGATCGCGGTCGCCTCGACCGGGCCGGCCACGACGGGCCGTCCCGTCGCGTCGGCGATCATCTGGCAGAGCAGGGAGTTCTTGACGCCTCCGCCGACCACGTGTACCCGGCCCAGCCGGCGGCCCAGCAGGCCCTCCAGTTCGGCGACGGTGCGGCGCACGGCGGCCGCGACGCTCTCGAGCGCGGCCCGGACCGTCGCCGCCGTGGTCTCGGGCTCGGGCTCGCCGGAAGCCCGCGCGAGGGCCCGGATCGCGGCGGGCATGTCGGCCGGGGCCACGAGCGAGGGGTGGTTGGGATCGACGAGCGTGACGAGCGGCGGCGCCTCGGCCGCGAGGGCGGTGAGCTGATCCCAGCTCCACTCCTGCCCGGCCCGCTGCCAGGCGGCCCGGCACTGCTGCACCAGCCACAGGCCGCACACGTTCTTGAGCAGCCGGGTGGTGCCGCCGATGCCCCCCTCGTTGGTGAAGTTGCGGGCCAGGCACTCGGGCGTCACGAGCGGCCGGTCCAGCTCGGCGCCCACCAGCGCCCAAGTCCCGAGGCTCACGTAGCACCAGTCGGGCCGCGGGCTCGGGGGTTCGTCGGCCGGCACGGCGGCGACCGCGCTGGCGGTGTCGTGGGTGCCGGGCAAGACCACGCGCACCCCGGTGAGCCCCGTCTCGGCGGCCACGTCGGGCCGCAGCGGGCCGAGCACGGTGCCGGGCTCCGAGATCGGGCCGAAGATCCGTCGGGGCAGGCCCAGCCGCTCCAGCAGCGGGAAGGCCCAGTCGCCCATCTGCGGGTCGAAGCACTGCGTGGTGCTCGCGTTGGTCCGCTCGTTGGAGGCGACGCCGGAGAGGAGCCAATGGAAGAGGTCGGGGATCATCAGCAGCCGGTCGGCCGCCGCCAGCACTCGGCTGTCGGACTGCTTGAGCGCCATCAGTTGGTAGAGGGAGTTGATCTCCATGAACTGCAGGCCGGTGGCGGCGAAGACCTCTTCCCGCGGCACGGCGGCCGTGGTGGCCGCGAGCATCCCCCGCGTGCGGGCGTCGCGGTAGCAGACCGGGTTGGCCAGGAGGTCGCCGTCGGCGGCGAGGAACGAGAAGTCAACGCCCCAGGTATCGACGCCGACGCTCGAGATCGTCCGTCCGTGCCGCGCGGCCGCCGCTCGCAGGCCCAGGCTGACTTCCTGCCAGAGCCGCGGCAGATCCCAGATCAGCCGGCCGGCCATCGTCACCGGGCCGTTCTCGAAGCGGTGGACCTCCTCGAGCTCGAGCAGACGGCCGTCGAAGCCACCCGCCACAACTCGACCGCCTGAGGCGCCCAGATCGACCGCCAGTGCCACGTCCCTCGCCATGTGTCGTTCCGGTGAAAATGGGCCGTGATCCCCGGCCTGGGTTGCCGCGAGGGAGCCTCGCAAAGGCTGCGGGGCCGATTGTTGTGTTTTTCGGGCCGGGGGGTAGGGGGGCGGCGAAAGCCTTGACGATCGCCCGGGCTCGGGCTGCTGGTTGACCCGGGCCGATTCCGATTCCAGAATCCGCTCCTGCAATACATTCCAAACATGACCAACTTTGTAAGGAATAGTGGATGACCGCTGCCTCGGCAGTGCCTGATGCCGCCGCAGGCCGCGGCGACGCCGGGTCTCGCGACGAGCCTGCGCAGCCCACTGCGGCCGTGCGCGAGGAACTGGCCCAGGCAAGCCGGTCGCTCGAGCAGGCCACGCCAGCCGAGATCATCGCCTGGGCCGTGGGGCGGTTCGGCTCCCGGCTCACGATGGCGACGGCCTTCGGCCCCGAGGGCTGCCTGATCATCCACTGGCTCGCCGCGGTCGCTCCACAGACCTTCGTCTTCAACCTCGACACGGGCTACCAGTTTCCCGAGACGCTCGCCCTGCGGGACCGACTCGCCTCTCGCTACGGCGTCGCGGTGTCGCTCGAACGGCCCGAGGCGAGCGTCGCCGATTACGAGCGGCTCCACGGCGGGCCGCTCTATCGCACCGCCCCCGACCGCTGCTGCAGCGACCGCAAGTTGGCGGTCATCAGGCGGGTGCTCGTCGGGTACGACGCCTGGATGAGCGGCATCCGCCGCGACCAGAGCCCGGACCGGGCGGCCGCCGCGATCGTCGGCTGGGATCACAAGTTCGGCGTGGTGAAGGTCTCGCCGCTGGCCAACTGGACGAAGGCCATGGTCTGGGATGCGATCGTCCGCGAGCAGGTGCCCTACAACCCGCTCCACGACCGCGGGTACGTGAGCATCGGCTGTGCGCCCTGCACTCGGGCCGTGGGGGCCGGCGAAGACGAGCGGGCCGGCCGCTGGAGCGGCATGGCCAAGACCGAGTGCGGGCTCCACTCCCGCGGCTGAAGGCCTCCTGATTCCCGTCGCCACCACCGGTGCCACCATGCGGCTCTCCGCCCGAACCGAATACGCCGCGATCGCGGCGGTCGAGCTCGCGCGGCGGGGCGACGCGGGCGGGCCGGTCGGCATGAGGGCGATCTGCGATGCCCAGCGGGTGCCGCCCCGGTTCCTCGTGCATATTCTCCTGCAGCTCAAACGAGCGGGCCTCGTTGTCAGCGTCCGCGGGGCTGGCGGTGGCTATCGCCTGGCGCGGGCGGCCGCCGCGATCACCCTCCGCGACATCCGCGAGGCCGTCGACGGGGAGGCCGGGCGGTCGGCTCCGATGACGGCCGAACTGGCCGGCAGCTCGCGGGTGGCTGCCGCCCTTGGGGCCGCCTGGGAGGCCGCCGCCCGGGCCGAGGCGCAGGCCCTGGCCGCCGTCACGCTCGCCGATCTGGCCGCCCGCAGCCGCGAAGCCGGGCAGGCCATGTATTACATCTGAATGTCACGTGAAAAAAGCCCTCCCTGGCCTTTTTTCACTTCGTCGACCGCAGGAAACGCCAAGGGTTTCCTGGGTCGACAGTCGCCGCGTCCTGCGGCGGCGCCCGCTCGACGCCGACTGCGGTTTTCCCCGGGCTGGTCCGGGGCCCGCTTGCGGATGGGGCGGGGCATGGCAAAATGTGGGGCTTTCCGCCAGTCTACGTCCGGCCGGGAACCCACGCCCGACCCGGACCCCAACGATCATTTCAGGATCATCATGAACGACACTCTCGAGGTCATCCTCCGCAAGACCACCGGTTCCAGCGAGGCGCGTCGGCTGCGCCGCAGCGGCATGGTGCCCGCGATCCTCTACGGCCACGGCGAGCCCTGCGTGGGCCTGGCCGCCAAGCGGGAGGCGGTCGAGGCGGCCGTCCGCCACGGCAGCCGCGTGGTCGAACTCAAGGGCGCCGTGAAGACCAGCGCGCTGATCCGCGAGATGCAGTGGGACACGTTCGGCGTCGAGCCGCTGCACGTCGACTTTGTGCGGGTCAGCGCGTCTGACCGGATCCGCGTCAAGGTGCCGGTCGATCTCAAGGGCGAGTGCCCGGGCCAGCGGGCCGGTGGCATCGTCAACCTGGTGCTCCACGAGATCGAGGTGGAGTGCAAGGCCGACCACGTGCCGGAGAAGGTGCATGCCCCGGTGGGCCACCTCGAGGTGGGCCACGTGATCAAGGTTCGCGACCTCGAACTCGGCGACGGCGTGCAGGCCGTCGCCGATGCCGATGAGACGGTCGTCACCTGCATGATCCCCGGCAAGAAGGCGGCCGAAGAGACGGCGGCGCCCGTCGAGCCGGAGATCATCGGGCGCAAGGCCGGTGCCGAGGAGGGGGAGGAGGCGGGTGGCGAGTGAGCGGGGCGGGAACGACCTGCACCGTGGCACGCAGCCGGCCGGGATGGCAGATGCGCCGTGAAGCTCATCATCGGCCTCGGCAACCCGGGCAGCGCCTATCGCGAGACACGGCACAACGTCGGCTTCGAGGTGCTGGATCTTTTGGCCCGGCGGGCGGGGGATCCACAGCGGCGGACCCGGTTTCAGGGCGAGGTGGTCCAGGTCAGCCTGAGGGGCCACACGGCCCTGTTGCTGTGGCCACTCACCTGGATGAATCTCAGCGGTTCGGCCGTGTTGGCGGCCCGGGACTTCTACAAGATCGCGGAATCTGACATGCTGGTGACCTGCGACGACTTCAATCTCCCGCTCGACACCATCCGGCTCCGGCCGTCGGGGTCGGCGGGGGGCCAAAACGGTCTGGCGGACATCCTCGCCCGGCTGGGCAGCACGAGTGTGCCCCGGCTGCGGCTGGGGATCGGCCCGGTGCCGGCCGGATGGAAGCCGGCCGACTTCGTGCTGGGCAAGTTCGCGAGGCCCGAGCGGGACGCGGTCGCCGTGATGGTGGAGCGAGCCGCCGACGCCGTGGAGGAGTGGCTGACCCGCGGCATCCAGGCCGCGATGAATCGATACAACTGACCGACCGACCGTTTCACCCCGACCCTCTTTCCATACAACCCACCAGATCTCAACCGGAGGAAGAAGCCGATGGCCGTATACGAAGGGATGTTCATTCTCGAGCCGGGCCGATACTCCCGTGATCCGGGGGCGGTGACACAGCAGGTGGCCGATCTGATCGGTCAGCAGGGGGGCACCGTGCTGGCCGCCCGCCTCTGGGACGAGCGGAAACTCGCCTATCCCATCAAGGGACACAAGAAGGGCGTCTACTGGCTGACCTACTTCACGATGCCGGGCGATGGGCTCACAGCCCTCGAGCGGCAGTGCGAAATCAACGACGACATCCTCCGCAAACTGGTCCTGCGGGTCGATGATCGGATTGCCGACGCCCTCGTGCAGCACGCGCTGTCGTCCGGCGAGGCGGCGAGGCGGCCGGCCGCGGCGGCTCCGGCGGCCGCAGCCCCGGCGACCTGAAAGTTTTGACCGCGGCCTTGCGATCCCGAAGCAGGGGGGCTATCCTGCTGCTGAGTTGTACGGGCGTTCAGTCATCCAGCAAGAGGCCGCCTGCGGCTTCATTCGGGCCGGCGGGCTTCATCGAGGGAGGATCGATCCATGGCGAGTTTCAACAAGGTGGTGCTGGTCGGCAACGTGACCCGGGATCCCGAGCTGCGGTACATCGCCTCGGGCACGGCGGTGACCGACATCGGGCTGGCGGTCAACGACCGCCGCAAGACGGCCACGGGCGAATGGGTCGAGGAGACGACCTTCGTCGACGTCACCCTCTGGGGCCGAACGGCCGAGGTGGCCGGGGAGTATGTCACCAAGGGCTCGCCGTTGCTGGTCGAGGGGCGGTTGAAGCTCGACACGTGGGAAAAGGACGGCAAGAAGAACTCGAAGCTCCGGGTGGTCTGCGAGCGGATGCAACTGCTGGGCGGCCGGGGTGAAGGGGCCCGTGGGGCTGCCGGCGCCGCTGGGGCCGGCAAAGCCCGTGCCCCTGCCCGTACTTCTGGCGGCGACGCAGATTACGGCGAAGCCTCAGGCTATGATGGTCCCGACGAGGCACCCGCCGGCGGTGGTGACGACGACATCCCGTTTTGAAGCCGCCAGCCTGCCGCGTCCGGCACTCAGCCAACACGATCAACGCAACACACCGTAAACACCACTGGAACGGAGAAACCCATGCCCACAGTATCCACTCCCATCGTCGCGGCCGCGGGCAAGCGGCTACCCAAAGGCGAGCGCGGCGGCATCGAACTGCTGCTCGTCCACGCGGTTGAACACCTCGGCAAGCAGGGCGAGGTGGTGGAAGTGAAGCGCGGCTACGCCCTCAACTACCTGCTGCCACAGGGTCTGGCCACGATCGCCACCGATCATCACAAACGGATGGTCGAGAAGCATCGCGCGAAGCTCGAGGAGATCGCCCGCGAGCGTCTGGCCGGCCTTCGCAGCGTGTTGGCCGAACTCGTGCGGACGAGCGTCACCATCGAGGCCAATGCCAACGACGAGGGCCACCTTTACGGCTCGGTCGGTGCGGCCGAGATCTCCCGTTCGCTCAAGCAGCAGGATCTCAGCGTGGCGGCCGATCAGATCGTCCTCCAGGGACCGCTCAAGGAGGTGGGCCTGTACACCGTCAAGGTGCGGCTTGCGCCCGAGGTGGAGGGTGACCTCAAGGTGTGGGTGGTGCCGAGCAGCGGCGAGGCCGGCTCGAAGTAACGGCGGACGCATCCGGCAGCGCAGGGAGGCGTCACAACGATGGGTACGGCACGGGAAGGCGCGCGTGAGGGCGGTGCGCGGCGGCGGGTCGATCGCCCCGGGCGTAATGGTGGCCCCGCCCCGGCCCTCGAGGGCCGGGAACGCCCCGGCAACGCCGACGCGGAACGGGCCGTGCTGGGCAGCATCCTGATCAAGCCCGACGTCTGCGACGACGTGGCGCTGGTGGTGCGGCCCGAGGACTTTTTCGACGAGGCCCACCAGATCCTCTATCGCCACCTGCTCGAGCTGCACGACGGCGGCAAGCGGATCGACACCACGATCGTGCTCGAGAGGCTCCGCACGCAGGGGGATCTCGACCGGATCGGCGGCCCGCCGCTTCTGGCCGACGTGCTCGAGGCAGTGCCCCATGCGGCCCACGCCACCCACTACGCCCAGATCGTCCGCGACAAGGCGATCCTCCGCAACCTGATCGACGCCGGCACCGACATCCTGCGCGAGGCCTACGACGAGTCCGACGAGCCCCGCCAGCTGCTCTCCCGGGCCGAGGAGAAGATCTTCGCGATCCTCGAGCGGCGAAGCTCCGCCGACGCCCAGCCGATTGCAGCGGTGCTCGAGGACGTGATGGTGCGGATGGACGCCCGGATGAAGCACGAACACGCCATCGGCGGCGTGGAGACGGGCTTCACCGACCTGGACACGCTCTGCGGCGGCCTGCACAACTCGGAGCTGATCATCCTGGCAGCCCGGCCCAGCATGGGGAAGACCGCCTTCGCGATGAACATCGCCGAGCACGTGGCGATCGGCCTGCGGCGGCCGGTGCTGTTCGTGAGCCTCGAAATGGCCTGTCTGGAGCTGGCCGACCGCTTGCTCTGCTCGTCGGCGCAGGTCAACGGCCACCGGCTGCGGAACGGCACGATCTCGCAGGAGGACCGCCGCCGCCTGGTGCAGAAGTCGTCGGAGATCGGAACCGCGCCGCTCTATATCGATGACACGCCCGGCCGCACGCTGACGGAGATCGCCGCGGTGGCCCGCCGGCTCAAGCGGAAGCAGGATCTCTCGCTCGTCGTGATCGACTACCTGCAGTTGATCGAACCGGACAACCCGCGCGACCCGCGACAGGAGCAGGTGGCCCGGATCGCCCGCCGGCTGAAGATGATGTCGCGCGAGCTCAACATCCCGGTGCTCTGCCTGGCCCAGCTCAACCGTCAGGCGGAGGCCTCCCGCGACAACCGGCCCCGGCTCAATCATCTCCGTGAGTCGGGCGCCATCGAGCAGGATGCCGACGTGGTGATGTTCGTGCACCGAGAGGAGTATTACCAGACCAACGCCGAGGACAAGGAGCGGGTCAAGGGGCAGGCCGAGATCATCGTAGCCAAGCAGCGCAACGGCCCCACCGACGACGTCAAGCTCCTCTGGCAGCAGGACTACACCCGGTTCGTGAACCTCGAGCACCGTCCCTACGACGAGTTCGAGCAGTTCAGCGGGTTCTGAATTCACGGCTGCGGGGCCATCCATGGCCCCCGCAGCCTTGCCGGCCCTCCGGCCGGCGGCCGCACCTCCGGGCGGCCGTGCTCGTGCGCGGCGTGGCGCGCGACGGCCGTTCAGACGAATCGGTGCCCATAAAAGCCCCCGTGCGAGAGCAAGGGGGACGGCGCAGGCCACGGGCGCCGACTTGTCGTCCAACTCGCCCGACACCAGCCGGTCAGTGGCTCGGGAGCAGGAGCTTGAGCGCGAAGAAGCCGGCCACGATGGCGGCCAGGAGGGCGAGCGTCACGGCCTCGAGGTAGCGGTCGAGAAACCGCTTGGCGGCCGCGCCGAAGAAGTAGGTGGCCGCGGCCACGAGGAAGAAGCGGGCTCCGCGGCCGAGCGCCGAGGCCGCCACGAGTGTGCCCAGCGGCACCGAACAGACCCCCGCCGCGATCGTGAACACCTTGTAGGGGATCGGCGTGAAGGCCGCCGCGAAGATCGCCAGGAACGCGTTGCCGCGGTAGAGGTTCTCCACCAGTTCGAACTTCTCCTGGCTGAAGCCGGGCACGTAGGAGAAAAACCAGGGCTCGACCGCCTGCCATAGGCCCCAGCCGATCGCCCAGCCGGCCACGCCCCCCGCGACGCTCGCCACCATCGAGACCGCCGCGTAGAGGAAGCTCCGGCTCGGCCGGGCCACCGAGAGCGCGATCTGCAGGACGTCGGGCGGGATCGGGAAGAACGAGCTTTCGGCGAACGAGATCGCCGCCAGCGCGGTGAGCCCGTGGGGGGAATCAGCCCACGAGAGCACCCAGTCGTAGAGCCGCCGCAACGGGCCGCGCTTGGCGGACGGGGCAACGCTTGCCGACGGAGAGCCGGCGGCGGCTGGGTCACTCGTCATGCGGGATGAACTCGGCGAAGGAACTCGCCGAGCAGGTCCTGAGCCGGCGCGGTGTCAGGATACGCGTAAGCCGCGAGGATCACCAAACTCGGCGGTTTTGGCCCGGTTCGGCGGAAGTCCTGGCCGCCGCCCATTCCCAGCGGGTGGATTGCCTACAATCTCTGAGGCGACGCGCGGTGCACGCGCGGGCCAATCGAACACCTCGGAGCGATTGCCGTGCTGGGTTCGATTCGCCGCCGCTTGGCCGCCATCTTTGACGCGCTCGACAGCCCGCCCGTGCGGGCCTGGTTGGAACGACTGGTGGTCACGGGGGCGGCCGTCGGCTTTCTCGTGCACCTGAGCGTCATCGGGATCACCCGGCTGTTTCCCGACCTGCCCCAGACGCTCTTCAAGGGGATCGACGAGAGTCCCCTCCACGCCGTTTACACGCCCTTCAGCGTGATCCTGTTCTACGAGGTGGTGCTTCTGGTGTTCGCCCTGGCCGCATCGCACACCGGAGAGATCGCCAAGCAATACCAGATCATCTCGCTGATCGTGGTCCGCGGGGTGTTCAAGGACATCGGCAGTTTCGACGATCTGGAGAACTGGTTGGCCGAGCCCGCCGCGGTCAGAGCCGTCCTGGTCGACATGGCCGGGGCCGTCTTGATGTTTCTGATCGTGACCGGCTTCACGCTGCTGCGGCACGTGACGCCGAAGATGCGCACCGCGCGTGACCTGGAGGCCTTCATTCAGCTCAAGAAGGCCGTGGCCGTGCTGCTGCTGGTCGTGCTGGTCACCCTGGCGGCGGTCAATCTCGCCAGCTGGGCCGGGCTGGTGGAGAGGCTGCCGGTGGTGCTGGCCCCGCCGCCGATCGACGTCGATCTTTTTTTCTTCCCCCGATTCTTCGAGTTCATGATCTTTACCGACGTCTTCCTGTTGATCGTGTCGCTGGCCTACTACGACCGCTACGAATACGTGTTTCGCAACGCCGGCTTCGTGATCTCGACGGTCCTGCTGCGGGTCTCCCTCTCGACACCCAAGCCCTACGACGTGGGGCTGGCCCTGATCGCGATGCTCTATGGTCTGGCCGTGCTCGGTGTGTTCGCCTGCTTTGCCGCGATCGAGCGGAAGCGGGACACCACAGCCCTGGCCGCTCCCGGCGGTCACCCGGGTCGCGATGACGCCTAGGCCGGTGCGCGGGACCCGCGCCGGCGGCCTATGATCCGGGCCGCTCGGCCCGGCGGGCCGCCCATGCCGAGGCCCGATTGAAGGCGAGCGCTACGATCGCCGAACCGGCGGCGTAGTACAGCGGCGTCGAGCCGTAGGCGGCGTCTTTCGGATTGATGGCGACGAGCAGAAACAGGACGACCGCCGTGACACACGTCAGCGACAGGCCGGTGAAGACCACGCTCCAAGCTTCCCACTTCATCACAAGACTCCTTGGCTCAGGTCGGGACACCATGTTCCTCGAGCATTTTCGCCGCCGTGGCCAGGGCCCGTCGGCCCGGTTCGTCGAGCTGCCTGCTCCGGCCGCCGACGGGCTCCAGCATCGCGCCGGCGAAGAGCCCGAGTTTCCCGAGCGTCGAGACGCGGGCCCGCTCGTCGAGCACCTCGAAGCCTCGCCTTCTGATCCGGGTGCCGATCGCATGATAGATCCTCGCCGCCGCCCGGACGGCCAGGCGGGAGTCGGAGTCGAGCGCCGCGATGCCCGCCTCGCCGGCGGTGTAGTAGCCTTCGGCGACCTCGAGGATCGTCCTCACGCCCTGCCGCACCCTTTCTGGGTCGGGCGGCTCGCCACTCGGCCGCAGGCCGCCGGTCCATTCGACCGGCAGGTAGCAGCGACCCCGCCGCCAGTCCTCCGCGACATCGCGGGCGATGTTGGTGAGCTGCATGCCCATGCCGAGCGCCCCGGCATGGGGGAGATGACGGCGATCCTCGAGGCCGAGGATCGGGCACATCAGCACACCGACCGCCCCGGCTACCCGGAAGCAGTAGCGCCAGAGGTCGGCCTCGTGAAAGCCGGCCGCCGGCGTGAGGTCTGATCGCATTCCTTCGAGCAGTGCCGTCGCCGCCGCGAGCGGCAGATCGTGCCGGTCGACGAGCTCCGCGAGCCAGCGGCTCTCGACGGCGACCGGGCTTGCACCGGCGGCGATCCGGCGGACATCCTCCGTGGCGAGATCGACGAAGGCGCCCGCCTCCTGCGGCGTGGCGGCCGCATCGACGCCGTCGTCACACCACCGGCACCAGGCGTAGAGCCGCTCGACGTCGGCCCGCTTGGCGGCGGGCAGGAGCCGGCTGGCGAACGAGAACGAGCGGCTGTGCCGCCGGATCGAGTCCCCCGCGGCCGGGCCGCTCCAAGGGGGACCACGATGCTGTTGACGGCTGCCAGTCATGGAGACGAGAGGGGCTGCCGATGGCCTCGAGCGGGCTGTGGAAGCAAGCGAAGCCATGGATGGCGAAGCGCAGCGGACACGCAGTGAACGAAGGCCTGGAGGGCCGGAGTGAACGTCAAGTGAGAGGACATCGGCAGCCCCGACGCGCTGCGGAAGAGGTTCAACTAGTCGATGCTCCCGCTCGCCCCAGCAGCAACGACATGAAAGTCTGCCGCGAGCGTGTCGCAGGTGGCCTTGGCGGAGTTGACGACGCCGGGCACGCCGGCTCCCGGATGGGTGCCCGCCCCGACGAGGTAGAGCCCGGGGATGTCCGGGTCGCGGTTGTGGGGGCGGAAGTAGGCGCTCTGGGTCAGCGTCGGGGCGACCGAGAAGGCCGAGCCATGATGAGCGTTGAAGCGGCTGGCGAAGTCGGCCGGCGTACAGTGCCGCCGGGTCACGATCGCGTCGCGCAAGCCCGGGAGGTGCGGCTCGAGCGCCGCGAGAATCGCATCGCCGTAGCCCGGTGCCACCGCCTCCCAGTCGATCGCCGCGTTGCCCAGATGGGGCACGGGGCTGAGCACGTAGAACGATTCGCCGCCGGGCGGGGCCATCCCCGGGTCGGTGATCGTGGGGGCGTGGAGGTAGAGGCTGAAGTCATCGGGCAGGCGGTGGCCGTGAAAGATGTCCCTCAGGAGCCCTTGAAACCGCGGCCCGAACAGGATCGTGTGGTGGGCCAGATTGGGGTACCGTCGGTTGGTGCCGAAATAGAGCACGAACAGCGACATCGACCAGGCCATGCGCTCGAGCCGCCGCTGCCGGCGGCCGGCCGCGGCGACTCCGCGGTAGAGCGTGGCATAGGTATGGTGGACGTCGGCGTTGGAGACGACCGCGTCGAAGACCTGCGGCGGCCCGCCGGCTGCGTGAACGACGTGCCTGGTCGCGTCACCGGCAGTCTCGAGCGTGACCCGATCGACCGGCGCCTCGAGGCGGAGCGTGCCGCCGAGGTCCTGGAAGAGCCGCACCAGGCCGCGGACCAGGGCACCTGTGCCCCCCTCGGGAAAGAACACGCCCCACTTCCGCTCGATCCAGTGGATCAGCGTGTAGATCGAGCTCGTCTCCATGGGATTTCCACCGACGAGCAAGGGGTGGAAGCTGAACGCCTGCCGCAGGTGTTCGTCCTTCACGAATCGCGACACGGTCGCGTAGACGCTCCGGTCGGCCCGCAGGCGGGCGAGGTGCGGGGCGGCCCGAAGCATGTCGGTGAAGTGGAGGAAGGGGACGGCGCCGAGCTCCTCGTAGCCCTTGGCGAACACCTGCCGCGAGTAGTCGGCGAACCGCCGGTAGCCGTCCACGTCGGCGGGGTTGATCCGCCGGACCTGCTCGACCAGCCCCGCCTCGTCGGCCACGTAGTCGAAGGCCACGCCGTCGCTCCATTGGAGCCGGTAGAGCGGGGTCACCGGCAACAGTCGGACATAGTCGGCCATCCGCCGGCCCGAGAGGGCGAATAGCTCCTCCAGGCAGTGCGGGGCGGTGATCACGGTCGGCCCGGCATCGAAGATGTAGCCGCCGTCCTCGTAGACGGCCGCCCGGCCACCGGGCTGAGCGTGGGCCTCGTAGCAGACCGTCTCGACGCCCAGCGACTGCAGGCGGATCGCCGCGGCGAGTCCGCCAAAGCCGCTGCCGATCACGGCCGCTCTTCCGGGTGAGCCTGCGCCGGACCGGGGCGGACGCGGCCCTGCGACGGTGGCCAGGCTCACGGCAGGGCCTCGGCCTTCGTGGGCTCGCTCGCGAGCCGCAGGGCGTTGCAGACCGCGGCGAGCGGACCGGCCGCGTCGGCGTTGGCCGCACCTGCGGCGAGACGTTCCACGGCCCGGTCGAGCCGGACGTTGATCGCCTCCGCCCCCCGGCGGTAGGTCGCCGCGAACAGATCCTTGGCGAGCGGGCGGAACGCGGCCGGCTCCTCGCCCGCCCGTCGGAGGCGTCGCTGCCAGGCCGCGAACTGCCGGGAGGAAAGCTCGGCCGCGGCCCAGGCCCAGGGCCAGGTGACCCGCCGGTTGCGAAGGTCGTCGCACCGCTCCGATCCGTGAATCAGGTCGCAGAGTTCGTCGAGGTCGTTTTTCATCTGCAGGCAGATGCCCACCCGGCAGCCGAAGGCCGCGACGGCCTGCAACGTGGGCACATCGCCCCCGGCGGCATGGGCCCCGCACCAGGCTGCCAACGATGCCAGACGACCGGTCTTCCACCGCGAGATGGCCAGGGCCGTGGCCTGGGCCTGCCGCGGCGTGACCTCATCGATCCGGGTGGCCAGGTCGATCGCCTGCCCCTCGTGACACTGCCGGGCCACCGCGATGAACCTGCCCACGACCGCGGCCGAACGGGCGGGATCCTTCCAGGCGGCACCCGCCAGTTCCAGGGCCCGAAAATACATCCAGTTGCCCGCATTGACGGCCCGGGCCGGCCCGATCACCCGGTGGAGTGCCGGCTGCCCGCGGCGGGTGAGCGAGTCGTCTTCGAAGTCATCGATCACGAGTGAGCCGGCGTGCAGCATTTCGACCGCATCGACGACGAGCGCGGGAGCGGCTGAGCGGCCACCGGCGAAGGCGTAGGCCCGCTCGAGCAGGGTGGCCCGGAGCCGCTTGCCACCCACACCGGGATAGAGGTCGGGCGCGAGTTGGAGAGCCTTCGACCAGCCGTGGCGGGTGCGGGAGGACTGGTGCGTCGGGCCGGCGAAACCAAGTGGCTGAGCAGTCATGTCGGCACCGCACGCGGGAGGGAGACAAACGACCGGGCGAAGCGAATCGGCGCCAGGCCGGCGGGCGGCCAGCCGACGACGATCCGCGCCGCATCGGTGAACGTGAAGCGATGGGCGTAAAACCGGGCGATCCGCGGCTCCGGCAGGACCCGGTAGAACCGGCGGAAGATCTTCCAGCGGTCTGCCGGCCTGACCAGGCAGAACAGCAGCCGATTGAGAAACCGGGCGAAGCCACGCCGCAGTCCATCCCGTGCGGCGGCGGAGCCGACTTCGGCGTTGATCCGGTCCGGTCGGGCGCGGGCGACCAGTTCCGCGAAGCGGACGGCCAAAGGCATCGAGTATCCGGTGGCGGCGTGGTACCAGTCGCCGGCATAGCCGCCGGCCAGCGCCGGCCCGTCGTGCCTGGATGCTGCCACGTAGGGCATCGGGAGACATCCCCGCTCGGTGCGAATCAGTTTCGCCGATGCGGCGTCGGCCTCGGCCAGCCGCGTCGCGATCAGTTCGGTGGCCCGCGTCTCGTCGCAGGCCGGCTCCTCGTGGAACCGGGTGTATTCGAGCAGCACGCGGTCGGGTCCCAGTGGCAGCTCGTAGAGAAACTCGAACCCGTCTGCCTGGTCCACCGGGACGTCCATCACGGTCGGTTCCGCCGCCGGCCACCGCCGAGCGGTCTCGTACTCATGGCCGATGAAGGTCTGATAACCCACGCCGCCCGGCGAGCCTCCTGCCGCCCGCCCGCGACAGTCGATCACCACGCGGCAGGAGATGTCGTCGGCCCCGCCGAGCCTCACGACGGTCGGCGAGAGAATCTCGCACGACTCGCCGGTGCGGGCGACGAGTCGGCCGGGCCGGGCCGCCGGCCCCGTTCCGCCGACGAGCGCCAGCGTCGCCTCCCGCAGGCGGTCGGCCGTGATCGTCGCGTAGGGAATGCCCACCCGCCGCGAGAGCCCGGGGAAGCTGACGCGGTAGCCCGGCCAACGGTGGGTGATCAGCGGGTCGAACCAGCCCCGCGCCCCCTCCGCGAGGTCCGTCTCGTGAAACGACCAGGTGTGATTGCCGCACAGTTCGTCGGTGCGTTCCAGCAGAAGGATGGTCGCCTCTGGCTGGTGCCAGGCCACGGCATGCGCCACGAGGCAGCCTTGCAGGCCACCGCCCACGATTCCGAAGTCGAACGCCGGGGCCGGTTTCATGCGGGGCTCCCGAACCGAAGCGGGTGCGAGGTCCGCCGCCGGGCAGACGCCTCGAAGAGCGGGGCGGCACCATGCAGGAGCAGATGCGGCACGGCCACGGCGCTCAGGCCGATGAAGGTCGCCCGGATGAGCGTGTCGGTCCAGCCCGAACCGCCGAGCACGAGCCACGTTGCCAGTCCGATCAGGGCGATCGCGACCGCAGTCAGGGGCGCGAGGCTCCTGGCCAGTTCCGTCCAGGTCTCGCCCAGTTCCCGCCGGAGTCGTCCGAGACCCCGCGCCGAATGCCAGGCACAGAAGTAGACCGGGAAGCTCACCAGCGGGCCGGCCAGGGCGAAGAGCGCCACCAGCGACGCGACCAGGGCGTTGTCGGTGAACAAAACCCGCCGCACCAGACCGCCGCGAGTGCCGGCCGTCAGGCCCTGGAGCGCCCAGCCCACCGCTGCGATCGACAGCATCAGCCACGAGCAGGCCGTCAGCAGGCTGAGGGCATGCTGGATCGCGGTGCCAGCGCCCCCCGGCGCGACCAGCCCGACGATTTCGCCGACGTCGCCGCCGCGAAACACCAGCGGTGTCCAGATCACGAGGCCCCCGCGGGCGAAGCGAAACAGCGGTCGCAGGCACCGCGGGCCGATCGGGAGATGCGGTTCCTCCTGGCCGAAGTGCCAGGCGGACGCCAGGAAAAACCCCAGAATCGTAGCCGCCGGCGCCACGAACCAGCCGCCGGCGATCGCGACCGCAACCGCCAGATACCCTGCCAGAAACACAGGCAGCCAGGCGATTCCCAGTATTGGTTCGAGCCGCGAGCGGGCGAAGCGGTGGTCGGCTGCCCCGTGCGGCAGGCCTACGGTCGCGACGAGCAGGGCCAAAACTCCAGCCGTCAAGCCGGTCATGCCGGAAGAAAAACAGCACGCGGCCCCGATCATCGCCCAGCAGAGCAAGATTACCGAGGCCGCGTGCATGTCATCACTGTTCTTCCACGGAGAGGGAAGGCCGATCAGGCCGCGGCGTACCCCTCGCCTGCGGCGGTCTTCGTGCTCTTGGCACGGGCGATCAGGTAGATCAGCACGCCGAAGCCCGCCTTCGCGGTCATGTCAGCGATGGCGTAGCCAATCTGCAGACCGACGACACCGTTGGCACCGGTGACACCAGCCTCCGCTCCAGCGGTGCCCGCCTTCGCCGCCAGGGCCTCGGGCGTGCCGCCGAGCGCGTAAGCGATCGGGTAGACGGCCCACGTGACCAGGATCACCAGCCGGGCGATTTCGAGCAGCTTCCGGGCCGCGGGCGGCTGGCTGTCGAGCGAGTTCGTCAGTTCCGTCCAGAGCACATACAGGATGTAGAAGAACGGAATCGAGGACAGGCCGCCCCACACCACCCGCTCGGTCCACCGCGCCGGGTCGGCGATCACTTCGCCCGGATAGCCGAGCGCGATCATCGCCGCCGCCGCGATCACGAGCCGCGTCAGCAGGCTGGTCGCCTTGGCCGCCGGCAGTCGGAGCACGGCCACGAGTTCGACCATCAGGAGCGGCACCGTCAGGATCCAGTCGGCATATCGGTAAAAGTCATTGAAGGCGGCGCCGGTGCCCTTGTAGCCACCGTCCGCCAGCGAATAGGCGCCGTGCCAACTGTGGCGAATCATGAAGTAGTGGTAGCAGGCGATGGAGACCACCAGGCCCGACACCAGCAGGGCCGGCCGGTACTCCGGATCGACGTGCGCCCGGGCCATGAACAGGAACAGGGCCGCCGCCCCCATCGTCGCGACCGTCATCGAGAAGATGTTGTCCACCGCGTTGTATTGAACCAGTGACAGGTCGGGCATCGCCGACCCCAACAACCAGAAGCCTTCAATCATCGCTTCACCTGTGTTTATGTGGTGCAGAAAAAATGCCGCCGCCTCACGTTTTCAGCGGCGACCATCAGTTTCATAGGCGAGATGCG